>NZ_JAMPLB010000013.1:0-154582 GCF_039962325.1 Leptolyngbya sp. PL-A3 | reverse complement strand
AAGAACTTTGAGCGTACTTTATCTCACGCCAAAGCCCAAATCGATCTTTGCTTCATCCGGCTAATGCTGAAGAGGCTTTCAGCCCCTTCTTAAGATATCAAATGGGCTCTATAGGAGTGGATGGGTGAATTGAGGTGACTAACGAGAGGTAGATGTTGGTTAGCAAAGAAGTGATTAACGAATGTCAAACTCAGTTAAAGAAGCGTGATGCACCACAGCACATTTGATAGAGCATTTTGGGTTTTATATTTCATGATGCTCAGTCACTTCAGTGACGATTTCTGTTAACTGCACATACATTTCAAAGGAAAAGCATTGTAGTGAGAAAGTTGTGGGGCGATCGCCAATCATCAACATTTACACCGCTACAAGAATTCAGGGTGGGCACCTTGTTGTGTAGTGTGCTTCACACGCAACACGCAACAATGCACTAACGAGATAAAACACAACACTTTCTTCCTAGAAGGCGGGATTTACCAGGGGCTGCCGATCATGGTAAAGGATGCCCAGAAGTAAGGGTGGGATAAGTCAATATCATTGGTTCCTACCAGGCCAGGAGATAAGGGAGTGACGCCATGAGGGGTTATGAGCTGGCCGTCCTCAAGGCGTGTTTCACCACGCAGCATAGAGAGTTGGGTTTCCCGGAGAGCTTCTGAGCGGGTCGGAGATTCTTGAAGCTGGCGATAAAACTCACTCATAAAGCCCAAGGTACCTGTATCGCTGACATACCAGAGACTCGCTAATACCGATCGCACCCCTGCTTGTACCGCCAAGCCGCCAAAGCCCAGTTCAGCCTGGTCATCGCCTAAAGCAGTTTTGCAGGCACTCAGCACCAACAGCTCGACAGGTGGCTCGTTCAAACGCAGTTGGCGCAGGTCATTGAGGGGGAGGCGGCGATCGCCAAACTGGATGTAGGAATTTTGCAATCCTCCCGTTTGAAAGTCGGCGTGGGTCGCTAAGTGCACAATGCTGTAGGGACGCTCATATCGGGTTTTCAGCAAATTCGCCTGGGTAAAGTTTTGATTCAGATAGAAAATGCTGTTAGGGACAGCAGAGGTTACAACAGTCAGTTCGGTTGGAACAGCGGGAAGTGGCAGTAACGTATCAAACTCTGACGCCCCCATTGCCAAAACAGGTACGTTGCGGAGATCCTGATAGTGCGTATCGGTCAGACTGAGGCTGGGCATCAGGCCGATGCTGTACCGCTCAATCAAAAACTGGTGGCCATCGTGGAGCACAGAAAGGGGAATTGAGCGCAATCCGCTATCCAGAATGAAGGCCAGATTGCCAATATTCTGGGATGCCAATTCATCCTCTAACGGAGCAATCAGCCATTGGTAGAGTTGCTGGGCTGAAGCAAGATAGCGATTGGAACGGAATCGGTTCGGTGCCGTAATCTCATTCACCAACTGCCGCCGGATCTGGGACACCATGCTTCGTGTTACCCCGGCAACCCGTTGGCGCACGATGTCGCCATTGGGCAACACCAACATAAGTTCCAGCTCATCCGTATCGCTGGGCTGCACCGTCAGTAGAGGCGTATTGGTAGGGTTGCCCTGCTCTAAGTAGTCGGTAAATTGATGGGAGGCGATCGCCTCTCGGTCGGCAAAGCCGTTTGGCAGTTGAATCTCAGGCGAGACAAAGCTGATATAGATCAAAGCTGGAGGAATACCCGTTTGTTCGGCCAGATTCAGAAGCATTGCGCGCGCTTCTACAACCGTGGGGATGTCTACAGGTGTCTCTTCGTTTACAGGAGGTAGACCTTCTTCCGTGGCCCCACAGTTGGCCTCGCATACAGGCGGTTCAGGCTCCTCCAAGTCAGGTAGATTATTCGTTAAGATGCTGACCGTTCCTCGGGTTGCGCTGTTGAAGAAGTAGCTTCCGACGTCAAAGGTATCGGTGCCATTGGTAATGGCGGCGCGGCTGCCATTATCGCCAAAATCGTCATCAATGAAGAAGGGAATACTACCATTGCCGCCGTGACGAATGGTGATTGCCCCACCGCCGAACCCACCCGCAGTGGAAATACTGGCCTGCTGACCGTTCCGATTGGAGAAGGAATCCGTTGCACGAAAAAAGCGACCCGCGGTGATGTCAACGGTACCACCTATACCATTGTCGCCGCCCTCCGCATTGATCCAACCGACTTGAACATCACCGATAGGATCCAGGGTTACATTCCCGCCATTGCCGATACGACCCGATGCGTCGATCGCCCCTGTTGTAATAGCGGTTTCAGCCCTGAGCGTAACATCCCCGCCCGTGGTTCCGGCTGTGGTAATGTCCCCTGTTGTAATAGAGCCATTACGGCTTGTTAGGGTAACTCGCTGCCCTGGACCTGCACTACCTGAAGCTTCAATGCCGCCCACCTGAATACCCTGAGCAGCTTCAATCACAACGGGGCCAGATGCAGAAATGTCATAATCCACCGATGGATTATCGAGATTGACCGTCATTCCAGCAAGGCGCAATCTTCCCAGCCCAGCTGCGATACTGCCAACAAAAGTTTCCCCTGTATTAAATTGAAAAGTATCGTCACCTCGTCCTCCCTGCAGGGTGGATATGGCCGCAAAGTTAAGGCCGCTAACTTGCCCTTGATTACGGCCCGTGATACGCCACGTCGTCTCCAGTTCGGGGCCAACAAGGGTAGAAAAACCACGTAAAAGCGTCGGTGTTCTCCCTAAAGCGCTCGTGTCATTTAGCGTGATGGTGCCGGTACCATTGGCTCCGGCAATGGTAATTGAACGAAAACCAGGTTGGATCTGTGCCAGTTCTGTTGTGGTTAAATCTAGAGCTACAGTGTTGTTATCGGTTCCGCCTAAGGCGATCGCCCCATTCTCTTCAAACGTTTGCAAGGTCAGGTTGCCACTTCCCGACACGGTGCTACCCAGGTCAATTTCTGAGCCAGTTAAGCGAATATCACCCACCAGCGTTAGCGCGTCGCCATAGTTCTGACCTGTGGACGCGCTCGTCGTCACGTCACCATTTAGTTGAGTGGCACCCCCGGCATTGGTCTGGATACTCGCCGCATTCACCGTGCTGCCAAACTGGGTCGTTCCGGTACTGTTGATGACGAGGTTGCCCAAAGGAACGGTGCTGCCGATCGCCTCTCTGAACGTCACGGCTCCTGCACCAGCATCCACCGTCAAAGCATAATTTCCATTGAATGAACCTGATAGCTCGATAGCACCTGTTGAGTTCCGATTCGTTAAGGAAATATCACGATTGAGCACAACGTCTCCCCGGAGCAAGATGTCATTGTTGTCGGTTTCAATCGTGCCAGTCGTGATAGTCCCTATTGCCGTCGTCAGGTTGACCGCGCCTCCAACGCGGGTCGTGTTACCGTAAGCGGTGATCGCTCCCGTCGTGATGGAACCATTGTTTGCCGTCAGGGTAATATCTCGACCGCCTCCATCTGCAAATGACAATGACGAGAGTAAACCTGTCGATAGAGAACCGTTGCTGCTTTCGAGCGTGATGGTTCCCCCAAAGCCACCCCCACTCAGCGTATTGATCGTCCCAGTTTGAACTGTATCTCTGGCAGATACTCGAACCGTACCCCCATCACCACTGAAGCGAGTTGTGATGTAGGTACTGGCATTAATATTCCCGGCGGTAATACTGCCATTGGGAGCTAGCAGGGTAACATCCCCTGCATTTAGATAATTGAAATCCCCAGGAAAATCATCATTGGCCGCAGTGTTTATTGAACCGACGGTCATATTGCCATTATTGGCCACAAGGGTAATGGCTCCGGCTGGTGCAACGGTTGAATCGCCTAAGTCGATATTGCCCGCACTAATTCCGGCCCCTGTAATCGTGAGCGATCGCCCCAATGCCTGCAATGTGTTGGTGGCATTCTGCATGATGAACGAGCCCACCCCACTACCATCAGCATCCGCTGTCAGGGTAATGGTTCCAGTTCCGGCTGCAAAGGTCAAAAACCCATCCGCTAACGGATTGATGGTGATGTCATTGGTTGCTTCAAGGACAACGTTAGCGTTACCGTCCAGGGCTTCCAGCGCGGCCTCAGAAATGGTGTAGGCGTCGGCATCCTGCCCTGCCAAAATTAGCCCTGCCAGCTCACCGGCAGGAACGTCAGCATCCAACTGGCCATCATCGGCTCCCCCCGTTCCACTGACAATCACAATGTTGGTGGGATCTAACAGGAGAGTACCGAGCAAGCCTTGGGGAGCCCTCAAGTCCGTCGTTCCCCGAAACACCAAATCTTGTGCACCCGACACCTCTACAAAACCGCCATTCCCCGAAAGGGAACCTCCTTGCGCTGAAATGGTGCCTGCGAAGTAGGTCGTATCATCGGCCCACAGAATTACCCGTCCACCCGGGCCACTGTTCAACGCATCCGCGGCAAGACTCGAACCCTGACTGACATAGGTACGAGATGCATTGAAAACAGAACCGCTCCCCTGGTAGTCACCCCCAATGCGGATGGTGCCACCACCATTGGTTCCAGATGCATCCAGCGTGGCATTGAGGAGAGCAACGCGATCGCCCAACACATGAATTCCTGCCGCCGCCGTTCCCGCTGCATTGAGGGTTCCAGCCACTAATGTCGTTCCATCCTGCACGGGTACATCAGCTCCATGCAATCGAACGCTACCATCGGAGTTCACGGTGAGCTGGGAGACGGTGCCCACGTTACCACCGGTCAGTAGCTGCGGTAATGAGAGCGGCGTCAGGGCGACCGGGTTCAGGGTCATATCCCAAGTGCCATCGGGGGCATCCAACTCCAGGCTCAGTAAACTACCTGCCTGGCTCAAGCGCACACGATTCCCACCGGGCACTGCCGCCAGAGTAATGGTGCCTCCGGGCGCGGAGAGATTACCCGTATTAGTCACCGTACTTCCCAATAGACTCAGGCTTTCCCCAGGTTGAACAGCCAGGTCAGCGAAATTGGCGATCGCTCCGCCATTGATCAGGGAAAATGCAAAGCTATCTGGCGTATCTATCAGATCGCCGTAGGTGTTCTCGCCTGAGGCATTAAACCAGCGATCGCCAAATCCAATACCCGTTGCCGTCGTTGCGAAGAAGGAACCCGATACATCTAACCGTGCATTGGGGCCGAAGACAATTCCGGCAGGATTCATCAAATACAGGTTCGCACTACCACCCTGCACCTGAAGCAGACCATTAATAATAGAGGCATCTCCCCCCGTCACCCGTCCCAAAATATTTTCAATATCGGGCTGGGCAAGGAAGGTAGCGATTTCATCGGCATCCAGCCCCAATCGCTCAAAGCTATGGAAAAGGTTTTCGCGGGCACGGGTACCGCCGGTAATGGTGTAGCGTTCGCCCTCCTGTAATACTTGCGTGCCTGTGTCATCACCGGCAGAAGTAATGGATTGGGCTAATAAGGGTGCTGAAGCGAGAAGCAGGAACAGGAGCGAAACAGAAATTGAAAGCGATCGCCGATGCATGAGAGACATCATCCCGCAATAGATAGCCAGGGAAAACTCCTAAGGGAATTATCTACGGAGAAGATATTAAGGTAACAAAGTGTTAAAAAAACTTACAGCATTAGTCCCCTTGACGAAGTGCCTATGCGATGAATAAGTGGTGTTTGTACCCTGTACAGCTACATCATCTGAGTTCGCGTAAGCCCTGAAAAGAAGAGAAGTAGGATAAAGCCCCACCTCTCTCCTTTGTAACGATTGCTATAGAACGCAATAGATGAGTATCAACTCAGGAAATCGTGCCTTTCTCCTGGGGCTCTTCTACAGATATGGTCGCCACCGGATGCCCCTGGTAATAATCCTGAAACACTTGGAAAATACAAATCAGGCTTACAAGAGCCACCACCAGAACCGGGGGTAGACTGTAGCCAAAAACTGCCAGAGCCAGCAGCGCCATTGATGCTGCCATCCGATAACGAGCCCGTACCTGGCAACGGAAAATTATCCCCGTCCGGTGTAGAAGCCCCAGGGCCAGCATGCAACAGGCAATCGCACCACATAACAGCCAGCGCACCTCAGAGGGGAGAGCTGTAGTTGCTGGGTCGTGGGCGATCGCATGCTCTACGGCCACCCCAGCCGCCGGGATACCAATCACCAACGGCAGGTGCCCATAAAGCCAGAACTGAAAAATTTTGAGTTGCCCCGAGCGACTAGCATCTCGGAGAGCTTGCCCACCAACGTTTTCAAAATAAATCCACCACAGGCTAAAAGCGATGCTAAAGCCGAAAATAGCGGTCAGTACGGAGAGGAGTTCCCAATGCTGTTCTGAGACACCATTGGTTACGGCCACGATGGCTTCCCCCAAAACGATAATCACAAACAGGCCAAAACGTTCGGGCAAGTGCTCCAGGTGAGGCAGCAGGTTGGCCTGATAGCGGGTTCCTGTTAACGGGGTGGCAATGTCAATCGCCATACCCACCACCCAGAAGACAAAGCGGTAAGGAATGGGAAAAAAGAGGGAGAAGAGCCAGATGGCACAGGCGATCGCAAACCCAGTAGCATAGTGAGTCGCTAATTGCCGCGCCGAAGGCAGGTGCCGTGCTGCCCGAATGTATTGCAACACCAGCACCACTCGCACCGCCACATAAGAGAGTGCAAAACCAACGGAGCTTTCCCCTAAGGCGTCGTGGATGTTGACCGCCATGGCTGCAATGAACAGCATTTGCACAGCCGTCAGGAGGCGATGCCCCACATCGTCGACATCAAAGCGGTTGGAGTAGAAGGTAATTCCAATCCACGCCCACCACAGAGGCAGGAAGAGTAACAAAAAGCCCAAAAAACCCATCATCGAAAGGTGTTTGCTCAAGTAATGAGCTTCCTGAGCAACCGCCACCACAAACACTAAATCTAGAAACAATTCCAGCCAAGTTGCCCGACGGGACTCGTCTTCCAGCCCATTGCCCACCCGGAGCTTCGGAGCGTGAAACCAGTGCGGCATGATCATAGTTTTTGCCGTTGCTGAGTTGAGGGTATAAAGTGCACCAAAACCAGTCATTTCCTATGCACTTTATACCCTGCACTTAGCAACAAATAGTTTTCTATAGAAACGATTACAAAGTTTGATAAAGCAGCAGTCGTGCCCCAGTACTTCGTCGAGCAACCCTTGTTCATTGAGGAGTTTCGAGGAGTTAATGGGGCCTGCAAAGCACACCCCATCAACTCCTTGTTCCTTTAGTGAAAGATTACTACTTCACCAAAAGAAATCAACTTGATGTTCAAAGATGGTAGTTGTAAGGCACCCTCAGCTCTAAACATAGGAAAACTTAAGCCACCGCATACCAGTTAGGTGTGCCATTAAACATTAGTTCGGACAGTTTTTCTGAAACCGTTGATTTTGCGTGCGCTTCGCGCACGCAAAATCAACGGTTTCAGAAAAACTGTCCAGAGTATTGATTAAACGTAAGGTCTAAATGGCTATACCATCTGCTAAACGGGCAGCACAGCCTTTTGAGGCTATATCCAATTAGACTGAGCTACTTGAATTTGCTTATTCATACGTTTTGCACTAAAAAATCAACCTTATAAACCAGATAAACCGGACCCTAATGTCTCCTCCTAAAGGGAGGATGCTAGGCTATTTCTCAAGGCTATGATTTCGTGCAGGGTCGTCTGCGTTCACTGATTAGGATTGTGGGTTCGCCGATGAGCTTAGTTCCCCATCACCCCTCCGACGCTTCCTCAGACAGGAATCTGGAGTTTACCACCTCAGCACGTCGCCGCCCATGGGGCTGGCAGTCGTGGGTAGTTGTTTCCGGCTTGCTAATACTGCCCGCTGGGGTCGCCTTTTTTGCGCTAACCGAACTGATGCAGATCCCGGCGGTACCCCAGTGTTTTAACGCTCGTCAGTCACCCCCATCCCACCAGATCTATTGCGCAGAGCAGTTAGCCAGCAAGCACGATACTGAAAGCTTACGACGGGCTATCTTATTGGCCAATGCGATCGATCGAAAACACCCACTGCGGGATGAGGGCGATCGCCTGATCAACATTTGGGCTCAGGAAATCCTGCGACGTGCGGAAGCCGAGTTTCAGAATGGCAACTTGCAAGGGGCTATCGACATCGCCCAACAGGTCCCCTCCCGCATCCGTCCTTACCAACAGGTACAGCAAACCGTGCAAGCCTGGGAAGACCTCTGGCAAACAGCTGAGGAGCTGTATCAGCAAGGCCAAACCGCCATTGAACAAGAGGAGTGGTACGAAGCACTTTCAGTGGGTCGTCGTCTGCTGCAATTAGACAATCGTTACTGGACAACAGAGCGCTACCGGGAACTGATGCGTCAGCTTCAAGTAGCCCGCGATAACCAGAAAAACAACAAGAATAAACCCAAAATCGCCCAAAGCCCCCCCAGCGCTCCCCCTGCAAACGTTGAAGATTTTTTGTCTCAGTGGGAACGAGAACAGGAAGAGGAAGACCGCTCTCGGCTACAGCGGGCTCAACAACAGGCCCAAAGTGGTGATGTGGAAGCATTAAAAGCAGCGATCGCCGAAGCCCAAGGCATCCTCTATGGCACAGACAGCTACGACACGGCGCAGCAGGCGATCGCCCAATGGCGTCAGCAAATGGAGACTTTAGAAGACCGCCCCTACATTGAGCGAGCTCAGCAGTTAGCGAACCAGGGGGATCTCCAGGGCGCTATTAGCGAGGCCAGCAACGTGAGCTGGGGACGAGCTTTATATGGAGAAGCTCGCGGGTACATTGATACCTGGCGCGACCAGGCTTATCAGCAGGAAGCCCAGCGACGCAATGCCGAAATGGAACGGATAATACGTCCATCCGCCATTCCAGCTGCTACTCCAATCCCTGCACAATCCACAACCTCAACTCCCACAACGCAACGCAACCCGTCTCCATCTCCCGGGGTTCCTGCCATCGATGGCCCGGTCAATTAAGGAGATTTCCGAGAAATAATATCCCCATTTTTGGGGGAAGTTCTTTTCCAGAAATCACCTAAGGATCAGAAACAAAACAACCTGTAATTCTTTTTGTGGGAGTGGCGGCAGAGCCGCCACTCCCACAAAAAGAATTACAGGTTATTAAATGCACGATCCTAAGTCAGAATTGACACATTTTTAGTAACGTCAGCAGGCCCCAAGTTGCCGTTTTATAGGTGAGTAAAATTCACCTATAAAACGGCAACTTGGGTTCAGAGTGTTTCCAAGTGCTGTGCAACGCGCGGCACTTGGAAACACTCTGAACCTGAAAAGCTAATAAAACGTCCGTCGTTCTGGATAGATTGGGGCAGCCTATAACACTGCCCCAATCTGTTACTGATTACAGAGACCTTAGAGTTTGAGGCACAACCGAATCCCGTTGGGGACGCTCAGAACGGGAGGGCTGCAAGCCAGAGTCCATCAGAAACACCACCAGGACGAGGAAGATGATGAACAGAGGCCACGGAAGTTCAGTATTGGGAGAGCGTTTTTCAACTTTCGATAAATCACGCTTGAAATCGCACAAAATACATTGATACAAATCAGGATTACGAACAACAAGCGTTTTGCGTCCACAACTGGGACACTCAGCAAGATCTGGCATAGCTGTTACCTCCGGGGGCCAGGAAGTGACGATGGGCTATTGAATGAGATTGGATTTACAGCAGATGCAATTGATAAAAAGCGATCGCTGGGCTGAGCTGAGCAACGAGTCCTGGGCGTTGGCATCAATATGACGGCACATTCCAGCCGACCAACATGAGTGAGGATTGTCTCACTATTAGAATCATGGAGAGATACTCTTATTCCGCAAAGCCGCAGTAGGGCATCCATATCCATTGGTCATAGAGAATTACGTTGCTGACAGCGCTTTGCATTTAGAACGCCATCCGATTTTTCAGATTTAAATCCATTGGGTCATCTCACTCGTTTACGTTGTATGGACGTAAGTTCACACAACGTAAACCCTGGTGTAGATTTCTGGAGAAAAGCCGGATACTCGCTTGAATCCTGTGGATACAGATGCCATGCTAGGAGTGGGTTTCAAAAAATAAAGCCATGGAGCAACGGGTTGGGTTGATAATTTTAGGGCTGGTGGGGGCGATCGCCTTAGATGGTCTCTACGCAGTCACAACAGGTCGGCCCTGGCGTCTCCGTCAGGAGGTAGAAATCGTGCCGGTTTCTGTACAGGCCGGTTCTGCAGACGAGCAACAGCTCCTGGACACGTTAGAACATGATGGTGGACAGGACATCAAAATGATCTTGACGGAACCCTGCAACCCAGCGAATAAAATTCTCGGGTGGAAGATTGAGGCCGGAGGATTTCTCACCCCTGTAGCTCCCATGGGTTGCCAGTCTCCAGATCCAGACATCGCGGATCAGATCGTTGTGCAGTGATGCTCCATCAATCGCTTCAAGACCCGCGCAACTGACCATGATTCAACCCGCTTTTGACCCCACCGACGAGCTGCTGGCTGGGTATGTCCTGGGTGACCTCACCCCCGATGAGCAGGCGACTGTCGAACAGTATCTAGCCCAAGACTCTCAGGCGATCGCCCAGGTAGAACAGCTCCGCTCCACGCTGGCCCTCCTTTCTATGGCAGCTTCAGCCGCTTCTCTCCCCACGGCTGAGGCGGATAGTGCTCCTATTGCTCCTGACGATCGCATGTTTCAGGACGCTCAACCCGGTTCTCTACCCCACCTTCCCCTAGAATCCGCCGCTTCCCTCTCCACGCCTGAGGCGGATCGCCCCCCTGCGGCTCTGCGCGATCGCATTCTTCAAGCGGCGACTCCCGAGCCGCAACGTGCCCGGCCCCGGCGGTTAGGCGATCGCCAGCTCTGGAGCATTGGCGGCATTGCGGCTTTCGTTTTGTTGGGATTGGGCCTGGGTAACTATCGGCTGCAGCAGGAACTCATGGCCTCTCGCCAGAAGGTACAGGAATATGAAGGGGCGATCGCCATCCTCCAGCAGCCCCAAAACCGTCTGCTCAATCTGCAACCCGTTAGCCAGACCCAATCTCCTACAGGAAGCCTGGTACTGGCTCCGCATGGAAATGTGGCAATGCTGACCTTACAAAATCTCAAGCCCCTTCCAAGCGGCATGGTTTACCGCATGTGGGCGTTTGCGACTACTGGCGAAAAATTTGACTGTGCCACCTTTACTCCCGATGCCTCGGGTCAGGTGTTGCTAAAGCTGACCATGAATCCCTACTGGGCCGAGGCAACCACGGTTGTCATCAACATTGAACCTCTACAATCCACAGCCACCATGAAGCCGGAGAGGGTTCTGACCAGCGAACTCTAGCGCTGTACATCCGTCTGAGCCTCCAGGGATTCCTCCACGTCATCTCGCAACGTTGATAGGAAATCGTATCCTGTCAACCGTTCAATCTGATCTACAGATTGGCGATATTGTCGCCAATCATTTTCGCGAATATCTTCCACGTTGGGCAAAATTACAGCAATGACGCGATCGCCCGCTCCAATCTCTTCTGCTGAGGTGATGGGCTGATCCAGCACCACAATAATCTTCCACACAACCTCCGGCACCGTCACTCGGCCACGCCCAATCGTTGTCCGTGGCCCCCGCTCTCCCACGCCTCCGATACCTGAGGCTCCAGCGATAATGTAAAGCTCTTTGCCCTGATTAACCAGTTGTCGGCAGTATGTTTCCAGGGCGTTCCATGGCCCCTGATTATTGTCTCGCGCCTGGGGCACGATGTTGGTCATCAGGAAAACAGCAGCGCTGTCTTCAGGGCTACGGTTGCGATCGGCGGCGGGCACCAGGTGGCCCCGGTCGAAACCGCTACCGGAGTAATCGTTAGGGGTGACGACATACCAGCCCTCCGGCAGGGAGCGATCCGCCTGGAAAGGAGGCCGTTCCCCATTCCCCAGCCAGGAACGGGTGAGCTGCCAGCTGGCCCAGTTGGCGATCGCCCGATCGCGGCCATAGGACAGGACATACTGGGGCCGCACAATGAGATAGTTGTTGGCACTGTCGGGGTCGGCGATCGCACCACTGGGATTACCCAACAACAGATTTACGTTCTCTACCCGCTGAGCTGAGGGAGCAAATAGTGTGCAGCCCGATAACAGCAGAGGTAAGGCAATGAGCCAGGCCCATCGACTGTGGCTTGTGGAGTTTTGGTGCGATCGCCAGATACCCATAGCTTACGTGCTTGTTGATGTGTGCCGTTAGCGGGTGGCACCTTGGTCTTGAATGTAACGCAATTACGGGAAGAAACCCTACTTTTGATACGGTTAACATCCCTGTGGGTCCTATACCCTAGACGATAGGATAAATGAGTGAGGATGACCCGCCAATAAGGAGCACCTGGGATGCAAAGCACGTACGATCCAGATAAGCGCAGACTCTTAACCGCGTTATCGCATGGGTCAATCTTTATTAGTACGCTCATCTTTTCCATCGGAATTCCCATTGCCATTTTGTTTGTCTCAGATGACCCAGTTGTGAAAGAAAACGCAAAAGAAGCGATTAACTTTCACTTGAATGTGTGGCTGTGGGGTATCATCGTCGGCATTTTGGTCTTTCTGTTGGTGGGGTATCTAATTGTGCCCTTCTTCTTCGTATATCACTGGGCCTTACCGATCTGGGCTATTGTTCAGTGCTTAGGTAATCAAGACTACGTCCACCGCTACCCCTTCATTTTCCGAGTGGTGTAAAACAATAACGAGTGAGCCCCTGGCATTTAATGCCAGGGGCTGATTTTTTTAAGAGCGGCACATGTCGTGAGTCCCTCCCCACAAAAGGGGCATGAGTATAATGATTACGCCTTGGGCATTCTAAACACACAGTTCACTGGATAACTTCATGTGGAAGCTACCAGGAACTTTGTCGCTGAAACAAAGTATTGCATCCCTTTCACCACACGTTCTCCACGGGATGTGTCTGTCTGGTATTCCGTCACTTAAGTTCTTGCGCTACCGTCCCATGGTTTCTATCCCCCTTCCCAATGCCGGGTTGCCTCGCCCTTTTCAATTTGAAGCCAGCACGAACCCCTTGAGCCTCAACTCCACGGTTGGGGATTTGCCATTGCACTGGTGGGCCGTCGATGGTGCCACACGAGCTACCGAAGTCGCCAATCAATTTGAGCAGTATCCGGAGGTACCCGGCGTCATCCTGCAACAGGATGGACAATTGCTGGGGCTGATGGCACGGCAGCGATTTCTGGAATACCTGTTACGACCTTATGGTAGTGAGTGGTTTTTGGCGCAACCGATGCGGGTGCTTTATAGCTATGCCCGTTGCCCCTATCTGCTATTGCCAGCACAAACTCCCATCCTACAGGCGGTGCAACAGGCTCTGCGGCGATCGCCCGAACAACGCCCTGACCCTATCGTTGTGCAGCGTGAGGACGGTCTGTTGTGTCTGCTAGACATTCACGAACTCTATCGGGCTGACTGGCAAATTCGCGGCATTGAAACTCAGGTTCGGTTTGAGCGCTTCCACTTGCAGATGGTGCAGCACGAAAAGATGGCGGCTCTGGGACGCCTGGTAGATGGTGTGGCCCATGAAATTCTCGACCCTGTCGGATTTATTTGGGGTAACTTAGTTCATTTGTCAGACTATGTGAACCAGCTCATGGAGCTGTTGTCTGCCTATGATGCCGCTTGGGGTGAGGTGCCTGCTGACATCGCCGCCCTGCAAGAGTCTATTGAGCTGGATTACCTGAAAGCTGACTTGCCCCGCACCCTGACAAGCATTCAAACGGGAGCCAGTCGCCTCAAAAAATTAGCGAGCAGCCTGCAAACGTTTTGCCACATTGACGAGGTTTACCCTAAACCCGCCGACCTGCACGATTGCCTGGACAGTCTTGTTCTACTGCTGGAAAGCCGCTTGACCGGCGAAATTCGATTTACTCGCCAGTACGGTCATTTGCCACCGGTTCCCTGTTATCTGGGCCAACTCAGCCAGGTGTTCATCAGTCTGCTCAGCCGTGCCGTTGAGGTGCTGCTCAATCCAGCTCTACAAGCCCAATGGAATGAGGGCACTCCTTCTTCCTGTCAGCTTCCTGCAAAACCTGAAATTACGATTACGACTGAAGTTTACTCTGATCTTCAAGGTTCAACAGCCTCCCGCTGGGTAGTCATCTGCATTGCCGACAATGGCCCACCGCTCTCCCCCTGGCAGCACCAGCAGATTCAGGATTCCTTCTCAGTGGAACAGCGCGCGACTCGGGAAACGAATTTAGCAATGAGCTACCAAATTGTTACAGCCCGGCATGGAGGACGTCTGGAGTTGCGATCGCCCTCCTCTACCCCCTTGGAGAGCGCTCCACTCCAAGAAGGCACTGAGTTTAAGGTATGGCTACCCTTGATGTAATACCCTCGTACATCACTCAATTCAATACTCTGTACAGTTTTTCTGAAACCCTTGATTTTGCGTGCGCGAAGCGCACGCAAAATCAAGGGTTTCAGAAAAACTGTCCGAACTAATGTCAATTGAAAAATGATGTAGATGGAAGTTGATAGAAACAAAAAGGCTTCTGGGAGTCTTTCCGTGTTTCGACCCCAGAAGCCTTTCGCACTCCTCACACTTTCATTATAAAAAATACAGATTTTGTAAGGTTTTGTCGAGAACTACGTGACACTTTTTAAAACTGGCATATATACCTAAGACAATTCAATCGCCCAAAACCTTATACAAAATCCGGCTATACAGCTGTCTGTTTTTGGTTGAGATGTCTGTGTAGCAAGCATCTCAACCAAAAACAGACAGCTGTATAGCATTCTTATAAGGTGTCTCATACAGCACGCCTCACAAAAATGAGGAATGTTCCACACGTGTGGATGGGATGTGGTGAAAGGGAAACGAAATACCCCTTTCACCACATCCCATCCACAGATTTGAAATATGACACAAAAATGTATGAAGGTTTTATGAGGTAGCAAGCCCGTTGCATAAGCTTTTTAACTTGTAAAACTTAAGAAGTTTATTGGGCTACTATCCTGTTTCATGCATGTGGTTCATTGGTGTAGATGGGACGATGAGAACCTATGACGTGATTTATAACGTGGTGCGTCGGATCCCCTACGGGCAGGTAGCAACCTACGGACAGATAGCCGATCTGGCCGGGATGTATGGTAAAGCTCGGCTGGTGGGGTACGCTCTGTATCGAGTGGTCGTTGACTCAGATGTTCCCTGGCACCGGGTGGTGAATGCTCAAGGGCGAGTGTCAGAGTCACCGTTCCGTAACGGAAGTGATGCATTGCAACGGGTATTGTTAGAGGCTGAAGGAATTCAATTCCGTGCCGATGGTACCCTCAGCCTGCGAGAATATCTTTGGCGACCTGACGTACTGGAGAACAATCCATGAACGGTGTCCGGCAGCTACACGCCCAGCTATGCTCCTCAAAGCACAAGGAGTTGGTGAAGGCGAAGCACTTATCCACTCCTTCTGTCTTAAGGAACATGGTTATCGCTATCAGCCGCAGGATTCTAACTGGGATTACAGCCTTTGCTCTGGGAATGTTGGTGTGGAGCAGTAATGGGTTAGGTGGGTGGGCGATCGCTCCCCACTCAGCGAGCATAGCCATTGCTGCCCCTATGTTTGCCCAACCCTTCCTGGTTGACGAGCCTTCCTCCCTGATATCCCCCGACCTTCTGCCTCCAGACCCCCTACCCACTCCAGTTCCCGATCGCTACGAATACCGGACACTGCATACCCGCGATAGCACCGGCAAACGCTATATGGGTCGCGACATCGCCCGTTATATGGACCATAGCGGAGCGGCCTGGTTAGAGCGAGCCAACCGTGAGTTAGAAGAACAACCCAGTGCTTTGATCAACGCCCTGGGGCTCAGGCCAACCGATGTGGTAGCCGACATCGGGGCCGGAACAGGGTACTTCAGCCTGCGAATTAGCCCTTTTGTGCCACAGGGCCGCGTCATTGCCGTCGATATTCAGCCTGAGATGCTGGATATGCTGAATTTTTTCAAGGCAGCTAGTGGAGCTGAGAATGTCGAGACTATCCTTGGGCAACCGGATAACCCGAACCTGCCCGTTGGGGAAGTAGACCTGGCGTTGCTGGTGGATGCGTACCACGAGTTTGAATATCCCTACGAAATGATGGAGGCGATCGCTAAAGCCCTCAAACCCGGAGGCCGCGTCGTCATGGTGGAGTACCGGGGGGAGAACTGGCTATTGCCAATTAAGCCGCTGCACAAGATGACTCAAAAGCAAGTCAAACGAGAAATGGCTGCTGTAGGATTGCACTGGGATGAAACGCTAGATTTTTTACCCGAGCAGCATGTGTTGATTTTTTCAAAACCCAGCGACATGGCTGATGGATAGGAACGGATATGAGCTCCGCCTGTATAGAAACGGTTCACGTTTAAGTGAGATGTCCCCGCAGAAAACATCTCACCTAAACGTGAACTACATCAGCAGAAAGCCCCGCAAAAGAGGGTGTTGAGGTAAACCTCAACACCCTCTTTTACAGAAGGACAAGCCTAGTACGCTGAGGCGGAAATCCATCACCTATGTTTTGTGTGGGGTGCTTCGCACCCCACACAAAACATAGGTTGTGAACTTAGGCCGCAGCCTACTAGCTTTTACGACTTAGCAGCAATGCGAGTTGAGCGGAACGTTACATTAACGCCCTCATTCGATTGCTCCAGCACAAGTAATGGCGTAGGCTTCGCTTTCTGATCCCAATGCATATAAGCAATTCGCCCTTGAATTGTAGGTTGCCAATTTTCATCAGCCTCCTGGCTCATAAAGGTCGTCATGCATTCAATGATCTGCTTAACCGTAACGGAGGTAGGCTGAGCTGGGATCTTTGCCAACTTGATTTGAATTCGGAACAGGACGCCTTTCTTACCAGTGGGCGACTCGGACAGGTTGTATTCAACGTCAAAAATCTCATCCACTTGGCGGCTGGCACTGGCCATCCCCAAATTGCCCTCTTCAGCCTGATGAGGCCGTAGGGCAACCGTGATTTTTTCTTTGACCTTGATCTTGATTTGGTTAACGATCGCAAAGTGAAACTGCTCCTCTTCCATCCGCATCCGCAGATAGTCAAGGTTAAATTCGCGGGAGTGAACCAGGTCTGGGTTCTTTTCCATCTTGCTGATGGTATTTAGGGCCAGTTTGAGCTTCTTTTGTAATTCGCGATTCTTATACTCCTCAAATCGCTTTTCTTTTTTAAGCTTCTTGACCATGTAGTAGTTGTACGCTCCCAGACCCACCAGTAGAAGCACCATCATTAACGTGGAATACATCCAGACTTGTCCTCCCTTAGGTTGGGAAGGCGGGGCCTGTGCCAGCGTTGGTTCAACGAGAATGAGGTGGTCAGCCATAGCAGGGTAGATTGAATGGATTTGACATTCCTATTAGTTATAGAATTCCCTGAATTGATGGGTAATGCATCATACAGTAAGACGCTACTGTAGCCAACGGGTGCGATCGCCCCTATCCAGGTGAATCAAATGCGGAAACTGGCTACAGCGGCCCAACCCACCCGCCCACCACGGATCTAACATCCAGTAAAGTTGGTTGGCGCTGAGGCCAGGACTGTAGAGCTTGATGGCGTTTCCGGTGGTGTGGCGATCGCTGACTGGATCGGGCACTCCCACAGGCATACCCGGTGGGACATACCAGAGAGCCACCTGAAGAGAACGCCCAAGGCGATCGCTCACCTCCTGCAAACATTCTGTTAAGGCGACAATAGTATCCACGGTTTCCTGAGTATCGGGCACCCAAATGCCGCCCTGGGTTGCCATGGCCCAGGTAAAACGGCTATGGGGCAAAATTGGGGCATCCAGCTGCAGGTTATTGAGCGACCAGGTTACTGGGCGCGATGGAGCAGGTAAGGGCACTGGAGCCGGGGGAGCATCCTCGGATAGGTGGGTTGCCCGTTCCATCCGTTGCCAATCCTCCAGCAGGGTTTGTCGCGCCTGGAAGGAGTTATCGCAGTGCCGCCACAACTGCACCAGCTTTAACAAGGCTACCCGTTGCGCATCCGATTCATTAAATTGCGTCGGCACTGTTCGGATAAATTGCAATAGTGCCCGATCGAGCTGGCGAGCAGCACTTTCCAGGGCGTCGGGGGTGGCGTCAATCAGAGCTTTGGGATCAATGCCCAAATGGCGGATCGCGACGGTTCGCGAATCCAGGTCGTGCCAGAGTCGATAGGCTTCAGTCAAAGTATTGCGCTGCTCACCTTTACCCTGATAGTGGTGTGGCAGGGTTAGCACGAAGGCGATCAGAGCAGCATCCAGGCTACCGGGCGCGATCTCGGCGCTATCGTTGGTTTCCAGAGAAGCGATCGCCCCTTCCCGTGTCGCTACCTGCCGCCAGAGCTGCACCAACCGCAACAGGGCTTCCCGCTGATGCGGGTACCCAGCGTAGTTATCCGGTAATTTGGAGATAACATCCAGCAGCACCCGATCCAATGTGCTCTCCAGGCTGAGAGATTCATCACTATCGGCCTGGAGGGCAGCGATCGCAAGGGGCACGTCATCTAACTTTCGCCAAAGCCGCACGGCCTCCAGCAAGGCTTGGCGCTGGTAATCCAAACTCTGGTAGTGATCGACGAGGTTTTGAGCAAACCGCAATAGGGCTCCGTCAAGGAAGGATAGGTTGTAGGGCAATTCAGCCATCTGATAGGACAGATTGACCTCGGCCCGGTATACCGTCCTCAACGCTTCTAAATCCGTTGTTTCCAACAGGCCTGCCCCTGTATCTGTGACCGGAGGAGAGTAGCCATCGGCGATCGCCTGCAAAAAGCGATCGGTATAGGAGCCGTTGTCCTCATCCCACATATCCGTCGCACTCCAGCCCTGAGCCGTCAGGCGACTGGTGATGCTACGCAGGGTGGTAGCAGCGACCTTGACCTGTTGTGGAAATGTTTTCAGCTGATCGCGTCCCAGTTGGTGAGCTGGGGAGATGCCCAAGCCGACCTCACCATCCTCCAGCAAAGGAGACTGATGAACGGCGTAGAGCGCCACCAGAAGCGGGAGGTGAATGCCAGCCCGTGTCGCCTCCTGGATGTAGTAGTGATGCCGATGTGCAGCTGTCAAAAATCCCATAGCAGCCCCAAAAACAAACCTGAACGCAAGCCACGTCAATCAGTGGAATTGTAGAATCGCCCTCTAAAAACGGGCTAGCCTTATCTACAGTTTCGCCTTCAACGTTACCAGTCCTGCACAAAGTTCCACCATGAAATTGGATAGACTCACGTCCTGCACCTTTCTAAAAGCACAACTCAGAACTATTGTTTTTTGGTCACAAAGCGACGAAAAAACAATGGTTCTGAGTTTTGGGACAAGACCATGCTGGCATACTCCCGTAATACGGTTCTATAGGCTTAAGGAGGTTTCTGCATAAGAATTTACCCAGAATGTTGGTGCTTTGCCCGCGAAGCGGGCAAAGCACCAACATTCTGGGGGTAATTTCATTACTGGAAATCTCCTAAGCCGTATAAGGTCACTCAATAATGTTTCATATTTTCCACTGACCTGCAGCAACTTCCAGCCCAACTGGCGGTTTAATTGAGGGTGGTTGACAGCCGATCCCACACTTCGAAGCCATAGAGATCATTTCTCTTGGCTTCGAAGTTTCAGCTGATCACTGTTGGTTCATGGCGCTGCTTCAGCAGCAAAAACCAGAGGCACTGGGATTAGGCAACATCCAAAAATTTTGAGGAGTAGGGGTGTTTCATTGAAACCATTGCAGACCTGGGATCAAACACAAGCGGGGGCGATCGCCCTGATTGCCACTGATATGGATGGCACCCTCACCCATCGAAGCAAGTACACCTCAACGCTTCTGCACACCCTGGAAGAACTCGCAAAAGCGAATCTCCCCGTCCTGATTGTGACAGGCCGCTCCGGTGGCTGGGTGGAGGCCGTAGCCCATTACATGCCAGTAGTGGGGGCGATCGCTGAAAATGGGGGCTTGTTCTTCCACCAACCCGATACTCCCCCCGATCTTCTGGTACCCATCACTCACCTCAACGACCATCGGCTGCGTCTAGCGGAAATGTTTGGCCTGCTTCAGGAGCGCTTCCCCCACTTGCAGGAGGCTAGCGACAATCGCTTCCGTCTGACAGATTGGACATTTGATGTGCATGGATTGAGCGACGAAGATTTGAGCTGGATGAGCGATCGCTGCCAATCTGAAGGTTGGGGCTTCACTTACAGCACAGTGCAATGCCACATCAAACTACCGCAACAGGAAAAAGCGGCGGCCCTCCGCTGTGTTCTGGACACTCATTTCCCTCATCTCATGCCGGAACACGTCGTTACGGTTGGAGACAGCCCTAACGATGAGAGCTTGTTTAATGGTGAGTTCTTCCCCTATTCAGTGGGGGTGGCAAATGTGGGGCATTATGGCGATCGCCTCACCCATTACCCCCGCTTCATCACTCCCCATGCAGAGGTTGAGGGCTTTGCTGAACTGGCCGAGTATTTACTGAAAAGCCGTAAAAATTTTATGGAAGGGGAAGTGGGCGATCGTTCAGCGGCGGTCGCCAAACCCTAACTCCAGGATTCTTAGTTTTCGCGGTACTAAGGATCATGGGCTCAATAGCCTGTAATTCAAGAATTACAGGTTGTCTTATTTGTGTCAGGGCTTACGCAAGGCGGCTATCCATATTGTATTTGTGTTGTGGGTGGGGTGCTTCGCACCCCACCCACAACACAAATGCGTAAGTCCTGTGTGTTCCTAAGCAATTCAACAAGTTTACGAGGCTAAAGTGCCCGTAAAATCAACACATTCAGAAGCCTTGGCTAAACGTATCTGCCAAAGAGGTCAAATTTTTCCGAAATGGCAGGACAAACCGGTGAAGTTTTCTTTGTCACCTGTAAGAAACACGGACGTCACCCAAGACGCCCACGGTAAAACCAAAAGCCGACCATGGTCCGCAACAAGCACCCCCTGCATCCTGCAAAGCCATGCTCAAACCCGGCGGTTCTGTCTAACCCTACTCTTTTAGACCGAAACTTACCCCGCTGGCCCCGGTAAAAAACAAGTCTGTAGGAGAGGCGTTAAGCCCTTGTGCTCTAGCGATTGCCCCCTCCCCTACAGCAAATCTCTCCCTCTACAGGTTTTGATCACTCCAATGGAGCGTTTGAGTTAATCGACTCAGATTTCCCAAACCTCTGATGTCTCATTCCCCACCGCAACTGGCAATTCTGTTCTCTACAGAATGGACATGTCAACCGCGGGAGACGTTTTGTGCCTTTATCAACGCTGTGAAGAGTCACAATTCTGACCGTTCCTGAAAAATATTCAAGCGTTCTGGAGAATTACACCAATGGTTGCTATTAACGAGCGTAAAGATTTAATTGATGCCCTGCGTGCACCAAACCGCACTATCGCTGTCTATCGTGACACCGATCTGAGCGTTACAGTTATGAGCTTGGCCGCCGACCAACGGCTGAAATTGACCGGAATTGTTGGCGATGGACTGGCTCAAATTAAAGAGCCTACCGTAGGTTGGGTTCAATCTCTGTATTTGAAGCAGATTAGTGATGGCGGCATGACCAAGGGCAAAGCTTACCGCCTGCGGAACACCTCCGAACTGAGCCAGGGTTTGGCCGCTTACTACGAACCCGGTGCCAAAATGAACGATGGCCCTGGCGCCAACAGCATTGTCTATCTGACCAATCCGGAAGACAGCTACGTCGAAAACGGTCGGAAGCTAATTCGGGTCTTCTTTGTTGGTAAATTCGGCAGCGAACGGGCCGGCTATGTGTCCCAGGGCACTGTTGGTAGCGTACTGGGCGAAACTTCCAGCAATTTCGTTGCAGTCTAACTTCTGATCTCTACTCCTTGGATGCACAGCGTGTCCACCCCGGCGGGGTGGACACTTTTTTATATAGCAATATGCAAGTGCGTTAAGTACAGCGCTTATGCATAGGCTCTTGAGAGATGGACCTGTTCCAACCAGAGTGCCTAAGGCTACTATCCAGGACAGAAGCGCTGATATTGCTATTGGAGAACGACGGAATATTTGGGCTCCTGCCTTGAATTACCCTATTCAACCTGCGTTCGGGTTAAGGCCTTTTCGAGGGGCACGCTGCGCATGCTAAAAAGGCACTTAGGCTTATCCCAAATTGAGGTTATTTATTTTGGTTGGGGCAAGAGGGTGAGTATCGATACATTTTTGGGAAATATTGATGGGGCATATACGCAGGCGTGCATCGTTAAAGTCAATACATTTATAAAACGACCTAGAGTTTTCACTATGCACTGGGATCAGGCAGAATTTGACGTGCGATGTGAATGGGGCAAAAACGGTATTGCTCAATTAGCACCCATTAGTAATGTTGTCATCCTGGTGGATGTTCTGTCATTTTCGACCTGTGTTGAGGTGGCGACTAGCCAAGGGGCCGTGATTTATCCCTATGGATGGCAAGATAAAGCAGTTTATGAATTTGCCGAGTCCATCCCGGCCGAGCTCGCAGGTGCTCGAGGTAGCAGTGATTACTCCCTCTCGCCCAGTTCAATGCTGTCCGTGAGCCGGGGTACGCAAATCGTGCTGCCCTCTCCCAATGGCTCGGCGTTAAGTTTAGCGACAGGCAATACTCCAACCCTGACAGGGTGCTTGCGGAATAGCCGAGCGATCGCCCAGGCCGCGATGACTTACGGCCCCCGCATTGCTGTCATCCCAGCCGGAGAACAATGGCCTGATGGCACCATTCGCCCTGCCTTTGAAGATTTCATCGCAGCGGGGGCCATTATTAGTTATCTACAAGGTCGTCTCTCGCCAGAAGCCCAAGCAGCGGCTCTGGCTTATCAGGGTGCCCGCCAGAATCTAGCCTGGTCGATTGAGCACTGTGGCTCTGGCCGAGAATTAATCGAGCGTGGCTTTAAACCAGACGTTGTATTAGCGACACAATTGAATGTAAGTGATTGCGTTCCCACCCTGATTGACGGAACTTACAAGAATCTCCCACGTCATAGCTGGTAAACCATCCAATTGGTGCTATGCCCCTTAAGGCTTTGGCAACCAATGCTTCATCCGGTATTGCTGAAGGCGTTGTGAAATGGGGTGGAGAACCACAGTTTCCCACCCCATTTCACAACGCCTTCAGCAACGGGTTTAATCCAGATTGCGCCCGGTTAGTTCTACAAAGATGTCTTCCAGGTTGGAAGGACGTACCATCATGCCCGCCTTGTTGGGCTGATGGGTAAGATAGGCATCAGCATCCTGTAAGGTCGGGAAAAACTGGTATTCCCAGCGATCGCCCATCTGTTTCATCAGCAGGCCCTTGCCGTATTTCTCCCGCAATTCCTCCAGCGTCCCCAGCTCAATTAGCTTGCCGCTGTCCATCACACCAATGCGATTGGCAGGGCGATCGCCATCGAGGGGAGAGCCACACAGGTACTCAATCTCTTCCATATAATGAGTGGTCAGCAGAATCGTCATCCCCTGCTGATTCAGACCCTTGATAATTTCCCAAAGGCGACGACGGGTCTGAGGGTCGAGCCCCACCGTAGGTTCATCCAGAAAGAGAATGCGGGGTTCATGCAACAGGGCCCGGGCAATCTGCAAGCGACGCTTCATCCCGCCTGACAGGGTTTTAACCAAATCATCCCGCCGATCGGCCAGTTCTACATACTCCAACCAACGATCAATATCCTGCTGCCGCCGAGATTTGGGGATATGATGCATTCGACCGTGGAATTCCATGTTTTCCCACACGGTCAGGTCTACATCTACACTCATCTGCTGGAGCACCACGCCAATCTGCCGCTTTACCAGAAAGGGTTGGCGCACTACATCATAACCGGCGACCTGAATGCTGCCCTCACTGGGACGGGTCAGGGTCGTGATCATACGAATGGTGGTAGATTTTCCGGCACCGTTTGGCCCCAATAGCCCAAAAATTTCGCCAGGTTGGATGCTTAACGACAAACCATTCACAACAGGCGCATCACTATAAAACTTAGAAACGTTTTGAATGGCAACGGCAGCATCGGCCATAGAGCACTCCGGACAACAGAAAACGACAACTCCTTTACTTAAAGTAACATTACTCACATCTCGCACCTTTCTAAACCCAAAAGCCAGAAGGTGATTTTTTTGCTGCGTCGCGAAACCTGCCCCATCTCACCAGCCGAAATGGATGCGGTGCAGTACGAGCATCCTGGGGCTTACGCCCCATCGAAACAGAGTACAGCCAGCAATTCTCAGTATTATAGGCCTCAAAGCCAAGAGTTCACGCCCTACGGGCGTGAACTCTTGGCTTTGAGGCCCGAAAACCGCGCGCCTTTGGCGCGCGGTTTTCGGGCCTGATTTCAAAATGAGAATTGCTGGAGTACAGCACTTTTCAAGCGCTTAAAATCTGGTTGTTTTTGGGAGGGCCGCGCTCCCAAAAACAACCATGGCTAATTCAAGCGCAAAGCGCTGTAAAAGAAATAATAAATACGTACTATCCCTGAAAGCAGACAAGTGGTATAGTACCTGTGTACTAATGGGGACGAACGCCCCAGATAGTCACGAAGGAAGAACTATGACAATTGGTACCAGAACCCGCAGACCTCGGAAAGAGCCCTCAGTTGGCAATGGGACGGGCGATCGCATTCTAGCCCTTGATGCTGGCAATTACGACCTGAAATTTTACGATGGGATTGGCCACCCCAGAGCGATTCGGTCTGTTCGCTTCCAGTTGCCACAGGGGCGCGATTCGGTTAGTTTTTCCAATGCCTCTCCCCTCATTGAGCTACCCGACGGCAGCCGCTATCACTTCGGAGCCCAGGCTTATAAATATCGCCGTCAGCAGCAAACCGTCGTCGAAAACAAAGTCGAACTATCTCGGCTCCATCTCTACGCCTGCCTGGAACCCTGGAACGGCTCTACCGAGTTTGCCGTACAAGTTTTTGCCTCTACTCCCGATCCCGATCGCAACAGTGCTGCTATCCGCGAGCAACTGCTGGGGATGCACGAATTCCGCCGCAATGACCTGGATTATCGGGTGACGGTTACTCAGGTTGAGATCGAACGGGAAGGGATGGGTACGTACTACTATGCTCGTCAACTGGGTTTGGTCCCTGATAGTGGTTACACCATTGTGGTAGACATCGGTGGAGGCACGTGGCTAACCCGTCTGGTAGACGATGAAGGTGAGGTGATTGATGAAAATGTAATGGATCGTGGTGGTGCCTACGAGCTGGCTGTCTCCATCAGCTTCGATAAGCGTTTGACCAGCATTCTGGGCACCACCGCCGATCCAAGCCTTGTGATGGATGGCTTCCGCAACGGCCATAACTACGCGGATACGGGTCTCACCTGGGCACCCTGGCTGGATGAGCATCTGGAACCCTGGTTCAAAGGTATTTTCCAAACAGTACGTGCCCAGTACACGCCTTACATGCCCCGTGTGACACGATTCCTGGTGACGGGCGGCAGTACTCACCTCATTTCCGAACGATTGACTGGACGCAAACTCTTCACGGTGATGGGCGATCCTCAATTCGCCAATGTCCGTGGCTTGTACACGATGTCGAGTAATACGCAGTTATGTATAACGACCAAGTAAAAGACAACAAAGTGCGGCTGAGCCGTGATGTGCTGGATAAAGCGCAAATGATCGCTGATGAATGGGGGCTGAAAAATGCTCGCGCTGCGGTCGAGGCCGTCTTCCGGCGCTATGCAGACGAGTACATGGGGGGCACAGCAGGAACGCCTCATGGAGCGCAACGAGCGAATATGCTCTCACCGTCTCAACCCTCAGCCAACCAGTGGGTTGCGCCACCTAAGCCACAACCAACGGCGATCGCCAACAACTGTGAGGCCCTGGATGTCCTGGATGAACTGCTGGGAGCTTAGTCATTCACGACAGGGGTTTTGACAGGTTGCCGATTTTGCCGCGAAGAAGCGACGTGATGCAAGATGTCACGTCGCTTCTTAACGCTTGGCGATCGCCCTAAAACGTCACCTCTTCCATCACCGTCAGCCCTTCTAAGTAATGACGATCATCACTCAGGTGAGGAAATTTAATCTGGGACTCCAGCACACCGCGATCAATCATCCGTTGGCGAATCTGGTTAAAGCTACCGGGAGCTAAGATCCGTAGCCGAGGATCGGGAATGGGCTCTGGGCGGCGCAGGGCATAGGACGCATGAAGCTCCGCCAGGACTTCATCAAAGCGGTGGATGAATTTAGTCGGGTCTTCTAAGGTTGACCCTGGAGCCAGTTCAATGTTGACCTGATATCGGGGAGGAATTTCAGGGTCAGAGAGGGTGATGCAAAAGTTCTCCAGAGCAATGCCGAATTCTCGCTGGAGGGTTTGCATGGTTTGGATGGCGTGAAACTCAGTCGTCTTCTCTGTGGTGGAAGACAAGAGCCCACCCCGGCGGTGGCGGAACACAAAGATGGGGGCCGTGTTGTAGAAGCCCTCAACCTCCACCACATCGCCAATGTCGTAACGGTAGAACCCGTTAAGATTGCTGATCAAAATACGGTAGCGATCGCCCACCGTCACTTCATGGGGTAACAGTGTCTTCGGTTGTTCAGCTTCCCACTCCGACTCTGGTACAAATTCGTAAAAGCCGCTGTTAACCGCCAGGATGACGCCATCCGTACCAAAATCACGGTGTACCCCATAGGTTGCTTCCGCCGAAGAATAGGTGCCACCAAATACAGGGGTATCCGCAAAGTAATCCTTAAAGCGATTGATATAGAAGTTGGAAGTTCCCCCGCGAGCCGTGACGATAAAGGCCAGGTTGGGCCAGGCTCGATGAGGCACTAACCGCCCTTCCGCGTTAAGAATGTGGCGCAATTCTGCTGCTCGTCGAGGGTGGGGCCTCCACTGTCGCTCCAGCACTTCCCGCAGTTCGGGTTCCAGTTTCAACCAGGGTGCAAAGGTCCCGGTTTCCAAATCTTCGATTAGGCTTTCTGCATGGATTTCCAGGTGTTCGCAGAACGTGAGGGCATACACCGGAAAGGTTGCACTAACAATCCGTAAATTTGGATCGGTGAGTGCAAACAGAAGACAGAGGTAGTTGCGCGTCACGCTGTCGCCCGCCTTCATCACCTCAAAAGGATGAGCGAACACCTGCTGATAGATTGGCCCCATCAGATTGAGGTCGCTAACGCTGATCGGGCCATAGGGAATACCCTGGGGCGATCGCCCAAACGACCGTGCCGAGTTTGTAAACAGCATCTTGCCCAGGGGACGGCGATCGCGACGAGCCGCATGGGTACCAAACCCAACAGCCACCTGATTGGCATAGGATACAGCCCGTCGCGATCGTCGGGTAACCGGAATCAGTTTCTGCTTACCCGTTGACCCACTCGTCATGTTGAAGTAGATCGCCGGGTCTGGGGTCATGACATTCGCTTCACCCTGAAAGGCTCGCTGAATGTAGGATTCATAGTCGCTGTAACGGGAAACGGGCACCGCATCGCGAAAATCCTGCACAGACTGGAGTTTCGCAAAGCTATGGTGTTGCCCCAGTACAGTCTCTTGGTTGGCGTGGAGGAGCGATCGCAAGAATTTCACCTGCACGGCCTCAGTTTGATAGGTTTTGGCGATAAAATCTCGCCGTGCCTGAAGAGCGGCCTCCGCAATCAGACTCAGCAGAAGATTTGCCATGAATGCCTCCTACAAGCTTTCTTAAACAATACGCAACTCCCTACTCTACGGAGACGAGTACGGTGTGCAGCGCTACCGTGCACTTGAGTAGCCTCAACCGTATACATTCTGAGGATGCTCTTCTCCTTATCCTATAAATCTCAACATTTGCCAGTGCCGGTTGTGACACCTCCCATAGTGGAAGCGAGAGGGTGCCTACTTCATAGACGATCCGGTACCAGGCAAGATTATTTTTCTAACGTCAGGTCGGGTGGTGAGTAAAGCTACTGTTAAGAAGCAGAATTTTTGAAATAAAACTCTGCCATAAGGGCTTACTAATAAAGCTTACTCGGCTTAGGCGCACTAAGTCGTGTTTCAAATAGGTGGTTGGTTGTTGTGGAAGAGTTGTTTTATGTCCCTTCCACAACAACCAACCACCTATTCAGAACAGTACCGGCATATGGTCGATTGATGGCAGGGCCGCTTTGATCTGGACATTTAACTCGAATGGGTTTTATGTCTTCGGCTATTCCTGAATCTTTGGCTGTTCTTTAAAGTTTAGCTGATTCAGAACTCTCCCATTTTTCCGTCTTTTATTCAAACTCTGTAAGCAGCAACAACTCCACTCCCTTTAGACCAGCAAGGTCTATCTCCAGAAAACAGCGGAGCCCGTGTAGCTATTGATGCTTTTTCCTTGGGTGTCTTTCAGAATTTTTTAGAAGGGAAGCAAGATGCAGTTAATTGGTGATGAACAAAACAACGTTCTAACGGGTGGTCTTGAAAACGATACCCTGTTTGGACGCTTAGGGGATGATGAGTTGCTAGGCAACGAGGGCGTTGACCAGTTGTTTGGTGAAGAGGGCAACGATACCCTGCGAGGTGGTGCGGGGACTGATAGCCTCGACGGTGGCCTCAACAACGACATGCTATTTGGAGATGCCGGTAATGATACCCTCCGGGGCGGCGCAGGCGACGACACGCTAGAAGGGGGTTCTGACGTCAGTAACCCTTCCGAAGATGCAGGTAACGACCTCATGTCTGGAGACGATGGGAATGATCTGCTACTCGGCAACATTGGGAATGATACCCTCAATGGCGGCAATGGCAATGACATCCTGAAAGGTCGTTTAGGCAGCGATCAGTTGAGCGGTGATGCAGACGCCGATCTACTGGTGGGTGGTGGGGGTACTGACACCCTCAATGGTGGAACTGGCAATGATACTTTGTTTGGCGGTTTTGACCCTACGGATACGGTGGAATCCACAGGAACTGACAGCGCCAATTTCGTTGTAGGCGGGGATGGCGACGATCAGTTATTTGGAAGTACCGGTAATGACACGCTCCAGGCCGGTAACGACAACGATCGCCTGGAAGGGGCATTGGGTAACGACAGTCTCTTTGGGCAGAACGGGAACGACACACTGTTCGGTGGTGCAGGCGATGACACTCTAGAAGGCGGTTCTAACGGCAACGACGCGCTAGAAGCTAGCGGGGACGATTTGCTCTGGGGAGATGCCGGCAATGATGTTCTCTTAGGCAATGCCGGGCTTGATACCCTGCATGGCGGCGACGGCAACGACACGTTGGCATCAGCCGGTGCTAATGACCAACTCTATGGAGATGCGGGGAATGACAGCCTGTCGAGTGGAGTTGGAAACGATACGCTACTGGGAGGCCTGGACAACGATACCCTGGCAGGTGGCGATGGCAGCGATCGCCTAGAAGGCGGTGCAGGCATCGACTTTCTCTTTGGGCAGGCCGGAAATGACGTACTGCGGGGGGGTGTAGGCAACGATGTGCTAGAGGCCGGCTCTGATACCCAAAACATCCTGGAGGCAGCGGGCAATGACCTGCTGCAAGGGGAGGATGGCAATGATCAGCTTTTGGGGGATGCTGGAGCCGACACCCTGCAGGGTGGCATTGGCAACGATACATTGCTGGCTAGCCAGGGCAGCGACGCATTAGATGGCGGCGATGGCAGCGACTACCTTTATGGCGGAACCGGCAATGATGCTTTGAATGGCGGTGTTGGTAATGATTTTCTATTTGGGGAAATGGGCCCAGGGGGCAGCACAAGCGTTACGGGCAGCGACCTGTTACTGGGTGGCGATGGTAATGACCTGATCTATGGAGATGCCGGAGCCGATACCCTTCGGGGCGGCATTGGAATCGACCAAATGCACGGGGGGTTGGGCAATGACCTAATCTATGGAGATGCCGGATTCGACACCATTTTCGGCGATGGTGGTAACGATGTGGCGAGCGGAGATGTCGGGGATGACGCAATCCTCGGGGGAGACGGCTCTGATCGCTTAGATGGTGGCCTGGGCAACGATGGCCTCCAGGGAGATACCGGCAACGATACCCTCTTCGGCCGGGATGGGAATGATTTTCTTCTGGGGGGCGATGGTGCGGATAGCCTGGAGGGTGGGAATGACAGTGACCGCCTGGAGGGTGGAACTAGCTCAGATCGCCTGAATGGTGGCCTAGGCAATGACACCTTCCTGGGAGGAGCAGGCGGCGATGTGCTTGTAGGTGGTGCAGGGAAAGACCTGATCTATGGAGGACAGGGAGCCGATACCCTGACAGGTGGCTCTGGGCAGGATTGGTTTACCCTGGATGCCCCTCGGGCTGGGGTTGATCGCCTGATAGATTTTTCGGTAGCGGATGATGCGATTCAGGTCGTAGGAACATCCTTACAAGGAGGCCTACTATATAACGCTGCAATTAATCCAGACCAGTTTCGAATTGGAGCGAGGGCAGGCGATCGCAGCGATCGTTTCATCTACAACAACCGCACAGGGGCACTGTTCTTCGATGTAGATGGCACAGGAGCAACACAGCAGTTTCAGATTGCTCAGCTCGCAACAGGGTTAGCCATGACCAATCAAGACATCCTAATCGTGCTTGGGTAAGCGCTCAATATTTTGGGAGAAGCGGGCGGCAAAGCCGCTCGCTTCTCCCAAACCCTGGGTTTTAGAAGACGAACCAAGATGCGTGTATTACGCCTGCTGCAACTCGATCACATTGCCGTCAGGATCGCAGGTAAAGAGAGCCGCACGACCAGAAGCACTCATTTGAAACTCGTAGCCATAGTCTATTAGCTGGTTCTTAGCGGCATCCAGATCGGCAACTGCAAAGGCAAGATGGGCATTCCGCCCCAATTTTTCAGGGTTCTGAAGATCGTGGCTCAATCCATCGTGCTGAATCAGGTGCACCTGGCAACCACCAATCTCGTACCAGGCACCAGGAAACTTCAGAACGCGATCGACCTTGGGCAGACCCAGCACCGTCCCATAAAAATGCTCGGCTTTTTCTAAATCTGAGATCAGAATTGCGGCATGGAGGTAGCGTGCGATCTGCATGGTAGACCTGGGGTCATGAGGAGGACAAGATCGGCTGCTCAGCAGACAACCTCTTTTGTCCTATCACAAATAACGACTTACTGTGGGGCTGCACAGCCTTCTCGCAGACAAATCACCATCACAGACTTAATCGTGGCCTCTGGGCGATAATCCTGGGTTTCGTGGAAGCTACTCTCCTGCTCAGGGTAAACTCCTGCCTCGCTACCCGTGCCGGTGTAAAAGGCCAGGTTCGGAGAGGGATGGTTCTCAAAGCGCACGTACTCACGAGATTCGTTTTCGGTGTTGTAGGAGAGAGTGGCGTTGCCGTAGGCTCCCTCCGCATCCGCAATGGAGGAGCCAGGGCCAACTCCTTGATCGGTGCGGAAGCTAGAGTTATCCGTCAGAAGCCCCTGAACGGTATCGGTATCCTCAAAGGTATCCCCAGCTAGGTAGAGAATATAGAACTGAGTAGCATTGTCTTGGGAAACGGCGATCGCATCAAAGTCAACCATAAAGGGCGACTTCACCTCAAACGTAGCTCCCGGTAATGCCCGCTTCAAATCCCCCAGGGTCATCCCCAGTCGGGCCGCACCAATGGCTGTAGCGCTAATTTCTCGGGAAGTAGGGCTGGGTGTTGTGGAAGGAGAGGATGAGGGGGTCACGGTGGGTGAAGGGGTGGTCGTTGAAGCAGGAGGTGCTTCAGCAACAGGAGGCGTCGAGGTAGGGCACCCTCCCAGTAGCAGTAAGCTACCCAGGATCAAGCCACGCGAAAAAACAGGATGAAGCATTTGAAACACAGATAGAGGTGGTCTGGTACGGTGCCAATGGAGACAGGTAGAGCCAAGATCAGCCCTCACGAATTCCAAGTGTAATTCTGTCTCCCGAACTCAGACGAGAAATCCACACAAATGTGCCAGCTTGCTAGAACCCAGCGGTTGGATTAAGCCAACGCAAAATGGATGTTTGCAACCCATAAAAATCGCGGTTTACAGACTGGTTCACAAACTGGCCAAGGGCATCAAAGGGGGTAAATGCCGTGCCTGGTTGCCATTTCACATCTTGCCCCAGAGGCGTCAGGTGGTTTCCCGGCAAAATTTCTACAGCAGTCATTTCGGGGTAGCGCACCCGCAGAATATCGTGTAGGGGGCGAGTCTGATCAATGGTGTCGTTGGTAAACTTCAGCAAAAAATTACGCTGCACCTGATAGGAATCCGCAATCATTTGATTGGTCTCGTCGGGGGAGGGAGTGAACTCCACTTCGAGGTTCGGCATCAGGTCGGGGGCTAACTGCATGAACTGCGAGGCAAATTGGGAGAGCTGGGAGGTGAACTGATAGACCTGCTCCCCCATGGGCACGGCTTTACGAAATGAGTAGTTGTTGAATGAGATCAAGATATTTCCGGCTCGCTCTTGGGCAAATTGGCTGCCAATCAGGAGATGCAGCTTGCTCCCCATGCTGTGCCCCAGGCCATACACCGGTAGATAACGCTGACGGAGGTAGCGCGATCGCACCTCATTCAGCCCCCGATGGAAGGAAGCGAGCACTTGGCGGGCGATCGCCGTATGATCTAGCGTATTCACAAACGGGGTCGCGATGATCACGAAGCCCTGCCCCGCCAGGTACTCCAACAATGAGCGATACGACAGTTGGGGCGCTGTTGCGACAAACGCCCCGCCTAGAAAATGAATCACTGCCCGGGGCCGCGACGGCACCAAAACCCAATTCCCTGCAATCTCAGTCCAATCTGTCACTGCCATAAACCCCGTCTTGCCCAGGCAAGAGCTCAACCTCACACACTGTCCTAGAACCTCTTCATCCTAGATCGGGAAAGGTTAAAGTTGGGGAAACTCCCTTCAAACAATTGCTTCACCAGCATCTACCCCACGCAAGAGGCAAAAGACAGGGGAGCGAGGAAGCCGCCAAAATCTAGATCCTCCCTAAAAGACCGGTTGAGAAGTTAATTTTGCGTGCGCTACGCGCACGCAAAATTAACTTCTCAACAACGAGTAACTCGCCAGTTCACTCATCCACCTTTTTCCTGCCCATCCACCTAGCTATCCATTCACCTCCATGTCTCCTTGGCTCAACATCATTCTCGTCCTCAGCATCCTTCTAGGTTTAATGCTGAGCCTACGAGCATGGCAGCGATCGCAGTCCCCGAACCCAGAATTGGTGCGAAAGCTCGTTCACATTCCCATGGGGTTGATGACGCTAGCCTTCCCCTGGCTCTTTAATTCACCCTGGCCTGTCACCGTTCTGGGAGGGTTGGCGATCGCCTTCCTCCTCAGTCTGCGCTTTGTCCCCCTGCTGTCAAAAAACCTGGGAAGCGTTTTGGGAGGAGTCAAGCGGCGTTCTTGGGGAGAAGTTTATTTCACCTTTTCGATTGTGACGCTGTTCTGGTTGGCCGATGGCAGCCGGTTGCTGTTCACCATTCCCATGTTGATTCTGACGCTGGCTGATGCGATCGCAGCCCTGATCGGGGTTCGCTATGGCAAAACGCGCTACACCACAGCGGAGGGATTCAAGAGCGCAGAGGGTTCGCTGGCCTTTTTTATGGCGACCTTCTTTAGCGTGCATATTCCCCTGTTGCTAGTCACCCCTACCGGGCGAGCGGAGACCTTAGTGATCGCCATCATTATGGGATTGCTGGTGATGGTATTGGAGGCGATTTCCTGGCGGGGCATCGATAACCTATTTATCCCTCTGGGAAGCTTTGTTTTGCTGCGATCGCATCTCACCCTCGATTTGCCGGGGTTGTTGGCTCGGCTCGCTGCAACCGTGTTGCTGGTCATCCTGGTGATCCTGTGGCGGCGACGAACCACCCTGAATGACAGTGCCATCCTGGGGGCTGCCTTCATCGGCTACCTGGCCTGGTCTCTGGGTGGATTTCCCTGGTTACTGCCCCCCCTGATGCTATTTCTCACCTACCCCCTCTTTGTCCCGTGGATTGCTTCTCCTGAGAGCCATCAAGCTCGACGCTGGTTCTTGACGGAGTGGGGGCCGCAACCTGGCACGACCCATACGATGAGCATGGTATTGAGTGTGTGTGCCGGAGGTTTACTATGGTTGCTGCTATTTGGGCTGAGCGATCGCTCCAGCCTGCTTTATCCCTATACCCTTTCCTTTGCCGCCAATCTGGCCGTCGTCGGTGTCGCCGGGATCTTTCCACAGAACTATTGGAGCGTGCAAAATCGGCTGGCCATTATCGGCTATAGCATCAAGGCCTGGTTGCTGATTACCCTACCGATGATGCTGTTTTTTGGGTTTTCTCAAGTATCGGTCATGGGTTTTCTGGTGGCGCTCCCAGCTATTTTCTTGACGGCGATCGCCTTCTACTTTTGCCAACCCTGGCTGCGTCAGCAAAGCAGTGATAACCTTTCGAATTGTGGACGTGCCATGATTACGGTTTCTGGCTCCTGTATAGCCTGGCTTCCATTTCTTCTTAATAACCTGAGTGCGGGATAAGCGGAAACACTCTTAACCCAAACGGACTCACACAAGTTTGCTATACCCAGTGCATTTGCGTTGTGTGGTGTGCGTTGCACACCACACAACGCAAATGCAAAAGCCATGCCGAACTCAGGTTAAGCGGGTAGGCTCTATGTTGAAACGTTTTGAGATGCTGACCACTCTTTTATAGCGGCGTTTTCTTTTGTTTATTCCTCACATAAACAACTTGATTTCTTTGCTGAATCTCAAATGAATCAATTGCTTTAAATAAGCTAACTAGCTTTGCATAACCGTAGTTCTTCCATTTCAACATGCCTTTCTTTGCTATATAGCTACCAACTTCTCCTAGGTGCGACCAACCATCATTATCTATCGTATTAGACAATGCATCTCTCAGTGAATTCATTAATTTAGTATCTTGCTTCAGTTCCTGACCTGTTTTCTTCTTACTCTCAGAAACCTTCTTAACATCCTGTTTCGGTTCCTGGTTCGTTTGATGCTTTTCAGAAACCTTTGAGGAATCTTCGAAATTCACTGTTTGATTGACAGCATTTAAACGTAGAAATGTTGAACATGCCTTGATAAAGGATATAGGAGTTTTCTCTTCACCAAACCCATAGACCTTTAAACCGTTATCCAAAATCCGCATGACTAAAGGAGTGAAATCACAATCACTCGATACAATTGCAAAAGCATCTAACTGTTGTGTATAGAGAAGATCCATCGCATCGATGATCATTGCGGCATCAGTCGCATTTTTGCCCTTTGTGTAGTCAAATTGCTGAATCGGACGAATAGCATATTTCTGTAAACACTCTTCCCAAGGTTTTAAGGTAGGGTTCGTCCAGTTGCCATAGGCTCTACGAATATTAGTAACTCCATATTTAGCAAGTTCAGATAGGATCGTCCCAATTTTGGATGCAGGAGCATTATCTGCATCAATGAGCAGTGCAGTTTTTAGCTCTGACTGCGACATACTTAATTAAGAGTAGCGAGTAGTTAATTTCTAAGTTCCGATGAACGCGGCTATAAGTATGCCCAGGAGGAATAGGCAATCTAATACTTCATACAATTGCATGCTCAAAGATTCCGAAAGAAGTTGGGTACGCGCAAAACGCAACCTCTTTTGCAATTTTTAAGTAGCTCAACCCAATTCATCAAATTGACATATCACCTGCATATCTATTGGTTAGCATGGGGAATACTACCCTCAGAGGGTGAATCTGAGATCATGACCCCTATCGGGTCGCTAGCTTATTTGTACCTGCGATCGCACCGCTCACACTAGGAGTTGAACGACCCAGCGGCCATGAGTGACCTCCGCCGTTATTACGAAACTCTGGGCTTGCAGCCTGGGGCCTCCCTGACCGAGATTAAGACCGCCTATCGAGAGCTGGCGAAAATCTGGCACCCCGATCGCTTTGCGGGTGATGCCCAACGCAAGCAACAGGCTGAGGAAAAGATTAAGGCTATCAACGTTGCCTACGACTATTTAAGAGAACACCATCCTGGCGATACGAGTGGCAATGGCAAGGGTAATTCTCATGGAGATGGCAACGCTGAACATACCTCTCAGGCCGCCTCCACGCGTTCTTCCTCGTCGTCGTATGCTGCCAGTCGGCCACCGGCAAAACCTCATGTGGCCAGTCGAGGCGGCGGGGCTGAAGCAGCCTACCAGCGAGGGGCCGAGTGTGCCAACGTGGGCAATTATCCAGAGGCGATCGAGTACTTCAGTATGGCAATTCGGCTCAACCCAGATTATGCCGAAGCCTATCGCCACCGGGGATTTGTCTATTCCGTGATGGGCCTGGAGTTAGGAGCCGAGTCGGATCTGCGACGGGCCAAAGAACTGGATATGATGCAGGCATCCCAGCCTAAACGCCCTGCTCCGTCTTCCGATCCCTTTGTCACACCGACAACGCCACAGCCTGCGGCGACAAACACAGCACCGCCTCAGAATCTCGAACGGTGGGACTGCATTCAAACCCTGACGGAAACTGCAGCAGGTCTAACCTGTATCGTCCCCAGCCCCGATGGTCGAGTGCTGGCGGTCGGTGGACAAGACCAACTGATTTGGCTCTGGAATCTTAAGCAGAAGAATGTATTTGGTACCTTTGCGGGACACTCCGGCACTCCTTTGGCCCTGGCATACAGCTCCGATGGGCAACTGCTAGCCAGCGGTGGCGAAGACTGCATGGTAAAGCTCTGGCACCCGAAAACGGGAAATCTCATTCGTACGCTGGTCGGCCACGGGGGCTGGGTTACAGCCGTCGCCTTCACCCGCGATCGCCACACCCTCATCAGCGCCAGCCAGGACGGCACTCTACAGCTTTGGAACTTGAGCCAGGGCGAACGTCGCCAGACCCTACGCGATCATCGGGCTTGTATCTGGGCCATGCAACTCAGTTCGGATAGCGCCCTGCTTTATTCCGCTGGGGAAGACGCCACCGTCATGGTCCATCATGGCAAAACGGGAGAACTGCTACGGAGCTTTGGCCAACAGGAGGCGACCATTCGGGCGATCGCCCTCAGCCCTGATGGGCGCACCCTGGCTACAGGCAATACCGATGGGCTGGTTCACCTATGGAAGGTTGCCGATGGTCATCTGACTCAAACCTTTGAGAGCAATGGCCCCGTCCATCATCTCCAGTTCAGCCCTAGTGGTCGCACTATTGCCAGCATCGGCCCCAATCCTGAAATTCTGTTGTGGGATGTGCCTGGAAAGCGGCTGCGTACTCGCTTGAAAGAGCATGAGAAAGTGGTAACGGCGATCGCCTGGGCATCTGATGGCTACACGCTAATCAGTGGCAGCCTCGATAGCACATTAAAATTCTGGCAACCCATTAATTCCTGACGTCTCTGTTACTCAACCCCTTATCGCAATGATTGATTCCGATAACTCCTCAGCCAAGAAGTGGACGTGGAATATTCCATCCCTTTTACAACAAGCCCCTGTAAAACACGGACTACTCTCCGCTGGGATGTTACTCGCGGCACTTATTGCAGGTAATGTGCTCAACGTACAGGCGGAACGGGTGGCCCAGCGTTGGACTCAGGGCTTGAAGTATGCAGATGCATCGTCTTTCACCCCCAATTCTGCATCAAGCACAGACAATGACAAGCCCTCATCCACGACCAACGACAAAGCGAACTTAAACCTTTACTTAAATTCTTTTAAGAACAGCACCCCGGCTGAGCGCGATCGCATTCAAGTGCAACTGGCACAAATTGAACGTCGGGCCAGGGCTTATGCTCGTATTAGCATCTTTTTCTATACCCGATTGTTTGCAGCGATCGCCCTCGCTTCTGCCACCGGAATTGTTACGGCTGTCAGTCTCTTCTACATCAGCAAGGTTGGTTGGGATAAAGCGAATAATTACGTCATTAATATTTTTGTCATTAGCTCGTCAATCACAATTTTTGTGGGCGCGTTTCCCATCATTTTCCAACAGGAAAATAACGTCACAAATAATGCGCGTCTTTATATGAGCTACCTGGATTTAGAAAATCAAATCCTCACCGCTCTCGCCACTCAAAAGAACGACCAGGGACAACTCATCGATCTACGAACCATTATGGTCAGCACAGATCAGAAGATGGCAGAACTCAACGTCGAATCCATCGGCTTTGATCCCGATGCCATTCCTCGCAGTGCTGATATTTTTCAACAACTAGAGTCCGGCCAATGACCGTTTTAGAGCAGTCGTTTCTGCCGCCCCAAAGCTTTAAACCTGGGCAAAGCTCATGCGACTGAGAAAGGCCCGAAGGCGATCGCTCTTCGGGTTCTTCAACACTTCACGGGGAGGGCCTTCTTCTTCGACCTGGCCTTCATTAAGGAAGAACACCCGACGAGCAACCTCCTGGGCAAATTGCATTTCGTGGGTGACGACCACCATCGTCATGCCTTCATCGGCTAGCTGCTTCATCACCATCAGCACCTCACCCACCAACTCAGGATCAAGGGCACTGGTCGGCTCATCGAATAGCATGATGCGGGGTTTCATACAGAGGGAACGGGCGATCGCCACCCGTTGCTTTTGCCCACCAGAAAGCTGATCGGGATATGAATCTGCTTTTTCCGCCAAGCCCACCTTATCGAGATAGAACCGCGCTAAGCGAACACTTTCTACTTTGCTTTCGCCTAAAACCTTTTGGGGGGCCAGGGTGAGGTTTTCTAAAACAGACAGATGAGGAAACAAGTTGAACTGTTGAAATACCATCCCAACCTTTGCCCGTAGCTCCCGCAACTCACTGGGCCCCATCCGCGAATTAGACAGGTCAATGCCATTCACTATCAGGCTACCGCCATTAATGCGCTCCAGCCGGTTAAAGCAGCGTAGCAGCGTACTTTTGCCGCAGCCTGAGGAGCCAATAATAGCGACTACTTCGCCTTGTTGAATCTGCCCACTGACCCCTTTCAGAACCCGCAGATGACCAAAGCTTTTTTCTAGGTTGTCAAAGTTAATCGCAGGCGAGGCATCCATCATAACGGTTATGGACAGACAGGTTGATCGCAATATACACCCTCTGCCCTATAAATCAATGAGCCTGTAATGCTATTTTGCGCTGGCCTATAGTCAGGGGCAATCGATTCTAAAAAGATCCTTAGAATGGCTGGGTTGTTACGAATCTTGAATAGAAAACTCGCTAAAATAATGGGCCTTTGGTCAGACGTAGCCTCAAGCTCTTTTTAGCTATGGTTTTGATAGCACGTCACCGTACCAAATCTTCCCCTTTTATAATCCGTTCAGAGCAAATTCGCAACCCAGTATTTATGCTAAATCTCTTAAAACGATCGACGTTGTTACGCCGCCTCATTCCTGGGCTATTGAGCTTTGCCCTGGTTGTTACGATGGCTGCATGCAATAACAACCAGGAGGCAGCCGAGGGCGGCGCATCCTCCTCCGGTGGCGACGCTGCTGTCTTGAAAGTGGCGACCGAGCCTGCCTTCGCACCGTTTGAAGCGCAAGCATCAGATGGCACTCTAGAAGGCTTTGACATCGATTTGATGAGAGCCATTGGAGAAGCAGCCGGATTTACCGTCGAGTTTTCAAGCCTGCCTTTTGATGGCATTATTCCTGCTCTGCAGGGGGGAACAGTGGATGCCGCCATTAGCAGCATGACCATTACACCCGAACGGGCAAAAACGGTCGATTTTTCACGGCCTTACTTTAAAGCTGGATTGGCGATCGCCGTTCAAGCCAACAATAACGATGTTACCTCTCTTGAAAGCCTGGAAGGAAAGCGCATTGCCGTTCAGATTGGCACGACGGGAGCTAACACAGCTAACCAAATTCCGGGTTCTCAGGTGCGCACCTTTGATTCGGCTCCTCTCGCGTTGCAAGAACTCGCTAACGGGAATGTGGATGCAGTCATTAACGATGCTCCTGTAACGCTCTATGCCATTAAGAGCGGTAATCTGAACTCATTGAAGGTCGTAGGCCAACTGCTGACAGAGGAGTATTACGGCATTCCTATGCCTAAAAACTCCCCTAACCTGGAACGGATCAATCAGGGCTTGAATACCGTTCTGACCAATGGCAAGTACGCCGAAATCTACAAGAAATGGTTTGGGACTGAACCGCCTGAACTACCAGAAACCGCCCCGGCGTTGCAAGGGTAATACGTGTGCTGGTTCATTCAAGTGCAACGTTAGCGGCCATTAACCCAGTTTTGCCTAGTTTATAGCCACAGTGAGCACAGAGCGGTGTGAGGGACTAAAGTGCCTCACACCGTCTTGCTTCATTGCCTGTTATATCTTGTTCAACATGCTCATCATTTTGCTGAAGACCTTGATTTTGCGAGCGTGTCGCGCCTGTACAATCAGAGGCTTGAGAAAAATGGCGAAGGTATTGCTTATTGAATTGGTATTAGAAACTTGTTTGAAACAAACTAACAACAGCTTTGAAACAGCATTCACACAGCGCTATATTGAGAGCAATTTTGATAGGCGTGTCAGGTATCATCCACCACTTCATGTTTATCAAAATGCAATCAGCCCTCGTCCATTGAGCCAAATGCTGTCCTAGGCCCACAGTTTGTGTCCTGGCGATCGCACCTCTGCTCATTATCACCTTTGCATTGGCTGAGCCAACCTGTGAGGTAACTGTGCAAGACTTTTTTCAGACCATTGTTAGGGCACTGCCAAACCTGTTATTGGGGGCTGGAGTCACCCTGGTTTTAACCGCAGTAGCGATCGTTCTGGGCATGACCCTGGGAACGTTCATCGGCATTGCCCGCCTCTCTCCCATTCCAGCCATACGCTGGATTACTCGTGCCTACGTCGATTTCTTTCGAGGAACCCCACTCCTCGTCCAGATTTTCTGGATTTACTTTGGCTTCCCAGCCCTGTCAAATTCCCTGGGGATTAAGTTCACGATGAATCAGTGGACTGCGGCAATTCTGGCATTAACCCTGAACAGTGCCGCTTACCTGGCAGAAATCATTCGTGCCGGAATTCAATCCATTGAGATCGGTCAACGGGAAGCTTCAGAATCCCTGGGTTTGGGAGCAAACCAAACGATGCGCTATGTCATTTTTCCCCAGGCATTTCGGCGCATGATCCCACCCATCGGTAATGAGTTCATTACGCTACTTAAAGACACCAGCCTGGTTGCGGTTATCGGTCTAGAAGAAACGTTTCGTCGGGGACAGTTGATTGTGGCCCAAACCTATCAGGCGTTCGAAGTTTACACAGCCGTCGCCTTGATCTATCTATTGCTAACATCTCTGTCCTCCCAATTCTTCACATTTTTAGAAAAGCGAATGGATCCCGTAGAACGGGCACGCCGCAAAGCCGTGAGTCCTCCCCTCAGAGCGCAAGCCGAGTAATCATGCGTGCTATGGATGAATGGGGTGTGGAGTAAAGGGCATACCTTACTCCACACTCCATTTAAACGTCTGGGGTGCGCTTTAAAGCTCGCTGAAAGGTTGTTTTTTGCGCGTCGTGCACGGAAAAACAACTTATGGAAAAGGCCCTACTTTTACACCCTATCCAAAACGACCTGGTTGGGAATAATGACCGTGAATGTTGTTTCGCCCCAATCAGACTTCGCATCAATACGACCACCCATATGCTCGACAAGCCGTTGAACCAGTGCTAAGCCTAAACCTGTCCCCCCCTGCTTCCAGGGATCCGCGTTCGGAATTCGGTAGAACTTATCAAAGATACGTGGCAACTCATGGGCCGGAATTTCAACCCCCGAATTGCTCAGAGAAAACTGCATTTGCCCTGTATAGGATTGCACCTGAAGCGTCATTGTCTCGCCAGGAGGCGTGTATTTACAGGCATTATTGAGCAGCTCGCTGATGACCCGCTCCAAACTGGCAATATCAGCCACCAACGGGGGTAAGTCTTGTGTAGGCAAATGCAGGTTCAGGGTTTGCTGCCGAACCTGAGCGCGAGCTTGAAACGGTTTAATCAGTTGGTTTAGCCAAACTTCGGGGTGTACAGTCTGCAAATTGAGTACCCTTTCCCCTGAGACCAGGCGTTGTAAGTCGAGCAAGTCGTTGATTAAGTCAATTTCTCGCTGACACTCCCCTTGCAAAATTTGGAGATACCGCTCCACCTTCTGCCGATTCCCATTCAGCGGCTCCCCCTGGGTTAACGCAATGTCTAACATACGAATCGACAACTTCATGTTCGAAACGGGGGTGCGGAGCTCATGGGAAACAGTGCTCAAGAAGTCATCCTTGAGCCAGTTCACCTTTTCTAAAGCTTTGACCTGGGCCTGGGCTGCATCGTAAAGCCGAGCCTGGCGGAGAGCGATCGCACACTGCGTCGCCACCTGCTCCACCAAACGAATCTCCAACGTATTGAAACCGTCATCTGAGGAACGAAATAGCCACAGATCCCCCAAAACACCCCGATCATCAAAAATAGGATAGGCCAGCACTGTAGCAGAACCCCGTTGGGCACCCGAGTTAATCAAACAAACCTGTAGGGGCTGACCTGATAGCAACTGCTGGTATCCTTCCGGAAAATCTGCCATTCGCACCGTCTGATGCAAGATGGAGGGTAATGAGGTTGTGTGCTCAGCACAAATAGTAGAGGTATTTTCATTCAGGTCGTATAAACCTGTATTACAGGTAGCGACCTTTAGTCCATCGGCCAGCTCTTTGACGACTCCTGCCAAGATATGCTGCTCATCCAGGCTGTCACGGACGCGATCGGTAATACGTTTTAGTAGGGCTTCAAATGCAAGGGATTGCTGTAAGGCTTCCTGAGCTTTCTGACGAGCAACGATTTCATCCTGTAAAACACGATTGGACTCAGCTAGTTCAGCAGTGCGTTCGTTAACACGATTTTCAAGCTCATCATGAGCATTTTTGAGCTTTTGCTCTGATTTTCGCAGCTCCGCAGCAGACTGCTCAGCTTCCATTTGAGCTTCCATTTGAGCCTGCGTCACACCAAACAAAATTAGACTAATGATGGTACCGCCGATAGCAACGTAGGGAAGCAAGCTAATGCTGGATGTTGCATCAAAGGTGGGACGAGAGCTATAGGTAATTGTCCATGGGCGACCGGCAATATCAATCGTACTAGTGGCAACAAATCGAGGCCGATAGTTGGATTTATCAGGGGGATGATGGGATTGAGATTGATGCAACAACGCCTCGGGGTTGGGCTCAGTGCCATCGTAAATCTGAAGATCAATTAAGGAATCAGGCTCTGACCCAAAAATTCCTTTCATCAGGTCATCGGCCCGAAACGCGCTATAAACGAACCCTTTCAACTCATAGCGCCGCTCAGCAACAGTGTCAGGGATGGCTCCTCCCTGATAAACCGGCACATAAATTAGGAAACCGGCCTGCTTCTGTTCATCAATTTCCTGAACCAGGGTTACCCTACCGGAGGCTGTTGCAAGCCCCCTATCGCGTGCCTGTTCCATAGCCATGCGCCGTGTTGGCTCGGTAAACATATCGTAGCCAAGGGCTGCCTGATTACGGCGATCAAGAGGTTCAATGTAGATAATCGGAAAGTACTCCGAGCGTTCAAAATTGGGACGAAGGGCAAAGGGTTGCATCCCCTCAATTTGCAGGGATGCAGTAATCTGGCCACGCTCTGCTGAAGAATAGCGTTGGGTATAACCAATTCCCTGAACCCCTGAGTAATGCTTAGTTAATAGAAGCCGATCAACATAGTTTTGAAATTGCTGACGATTAACGCTGTCATTTGCAGAGAATAAACCTGCTCCTCCCCGAAGCATTACGACATAAGTTTCCAAACGACTTTCAATACTATTCTCTGCCCGCTGCATTAAATATTGAAATCGAATTTGGTCTTTATCTTTTGCAGACTCTTCCACGTAGATTGTTGCCAAAGCTGTTAGTGCCAGTGTTCCAGAAAGAACAAAATAGGGAATCCACCGACGATATGGCTGAACAATTTGGAGTAGCCAATTCTTTCTCATAAAGAGTTTTCAATAACCCTTAGAACAAGGGAAAAAACTGAGGTTTATGCCTCGGGCCTCAAGCTCCTATTATGGTTTAACAGGCTGAATAGTAGATGTATAAAAAGATGGAACTCTGGCTCCATAACTCAATAGGCGCAGGTATCTTCGTTTGCATTGGAAGAAGAATGTGCAGCACAAGCTGCACGGAGAGAGTCAACCTGTTAAGTGTTATAAGGTGCATCCCACCTCATATCACTTAACAGGTAAACTCAGTCTCTGAGTCCCAAGTCTCAGCTTTTTCTGGCGGAGAAAAAATAATTATATTTTCTCAAGTTCTTGATTTTGTGTACGCGACACACGCAAAATCAAGAACTTGGAGAAAAATAGCAAGCCCGTTGGTACAGCGCTTTGCGCTTGAATCAGCCACGGTTATTTTTGTGAGAGCCGCGCGGAGTGCGGCTCTCACAAAAATAACCAGATTTTAAGCGCTTGAAAAGCACTGTAATTTAACAATAGAACTTTTAATAGGGTTTCTCGTATTCGTAATTCCTACCAAAAACAGTTAAATAACCTCAGTTCGGGATAAGCTGCAGTGCTCATTTTGGCGTGCGCAAAGCGCACGCCAAAATGAGCGTTTTCGAGTGCCGCGCAACGCGCGGCACTCGAAAACGCCCTTAACCCGAACTCAGGTTAAATAGATACACACAAATCTTACCGTGCAGGGCTCGAAACCACCTTTAGCCCCAACTCAGGTTATTCAATAAAAAAGAATTCTGATTTTGCTATCGCTTCACGGCAGTCAAATCAGAATTCTGTGTTTTAAAGCAAGGAATGAGCACGATGAGAGCTACCCTCTCTAGTTGTTGCCAAACAGCTTGTACTAGAGAGAGAGGTATGGCAAACGCACCCCTCTCTCTAAAACCTAGCGGAAGCGATCGGGATTCAAGCGCTGGCCCCCTGAACCGGCAGGCCCATTCAAATATTCACCTGTGCCACCGTCCGCTGGTGAAAGAAAAGGACGCAGGTTAATTCCATCAGAGCTGCTAGAGCCCCGGCGAGGCGTACCCGGGAAGCCAAGCACTTCGCCGATTTGGCCTAGAATGTCATCGGCATCGTCATTGAAGGTGGTGACAGCATCCGTCCGTTGACCACTATCAGCAACAACCAGGTTTTCAAAGACGCGATCGCGCGTCGCCAACGGATCTTGCCCTGGCGGCACCGTCAACACAATGCGGCAACCAGAAGCCCGCTCAGTGGTCACACAAATAGTGTTGTACCCGTTTTCCGTACCCGTTTGCAATTCCAGCAATCCATCAGGACGGTAGGATTCCAGACGGCGACTAATTTCAGCACAGCGCAGTTCAGGGGTCCAGCCACCGCCCAATTGGGTCGGCTCCGCCCAGGGATATTGAGCGTCTGACTCGTTCTCTGGAGTGTAGACCACGACATATTGCCCATTTACCACCTGACAGCTAAACCGCACGTCGTTAAGGCTTGGCTGACTGCTCTGTTTTGTTGCAGTCCCATCCACAGAAGCCGCCAGAACGGCAACTCCCATACCAACCCAGGCTGCGACCGTTCCCGCTGTAACCACCCATGCTTTCCAACCCATGACTGCCCTTCTCCCATCAAAATTGCCGGAATCTAAGCGCTGCCCAGATCGGGAGTGCTTTTGTATTGATTTGACGCTATCAGAGCCTTAAAGTTCCCAAATATAGGATAAAACCCGTACCCAGAGGGTTTACACGACGCAATTCTTCTCACTGCAAAGTTGACGGCACAATCTAACGGCTAAACGTGGGGGTGTCGCCTGGCATACGCCGATGGGTACTTTAGAACTAAGGCAAGTTTTAAAGCTCACGTTCTGCCGAGGCAGAATCAAGCTTTGAAGCAAACCTTGATTGGCCATATAGTTCTGGCGACAGGTTTTGACCCTTTGTAGAACTTATGGGCCTGGTTTGTGAGGTTTGTCCATGTTTGGCATAGCCATCAGGAAAACACCTCACCCATCAGGTAGAGTTATAGGGCGCACGGGAAATTGAGGTAAAGTTTTATAACGATTTTTCTGTGACGCTTGATACAATGGATGGTTGAGAGAGATAACGCGATTTCCCCATGGCATTGGGGTCATGGTCGGAGGTTGTTTGACACTCACTGCCGGATTGGGAACCTGCAGTTTGGGTTTTCTCCTTCAAAGAAACGTCTGCCCTCGGAGGTGTAGCTCACGTTTGAATGCTGCACTCTTGAGAAAGCAGAGTTTAGCAACGTTGGTTCTAGAGTTTGGCAACTGGCTATTTTTAGCCAGTTTTTTTATTTGTACCTACTCTGCCATGGACTATTCGGTATTATTTAGCACATGCTTGCGGCAGAACTTTTTTGCATGATAGCGCGGTATAGCTAAATTCGCCTACGTAAGGGCCTGTGTTCTTATCCCATAACATCCCTTAACTTTGCGTGCGCGAAATATATGCAAAATCAAGGCCTCGAAAAAGATATTCAGACTAATTTTGTATTCAGTTTGCTAAAACCGGTAGTGTTCTAGGCGTGTGAATGCGATGTAGTGAAAGGGGCACTTTGTGCCCCCTTTCACCACATCGCATTCGCATCTTTGAAACATGACCAAATTTTGTCTTACCGGAAATAGCTGCAGTTACAGAGTCGGAATATAACCCTAAAAATTCATGCCAATTACCCGGCATTTGGTCAGGGTTAGGGAATATTGAAATAGTAATGCTGATCAGAGCTTTTCCGTTCTAGGGTAAGCAGAACAACCCGGCAGTCCATGACAAAAATTCTATTGATCGAAGATGATCCCGTTGTGCAGGCGCTGATCATCAAGTTACTTCAGTCAGAAGGTTTTGAGGCGATCGCCGCCATCAATGGTGAAGAAGGGCTTGAGGTCGCATACCAGGTTCTTCCGGATCTAATTTTGTGTGACGTCATGATGCCTATCTGCGATGGCTACGAAGTGTTGCGGCGGCTGAATGAAAATCCCATAACAGCTTGCATTCCATTCATTTTTCTGACAGCCAAAGCTGAGCAGGCCGAACGACGCCAGGGGATGAACCTGGGAGCGGATGATTACCTCAGCAAGCCTTTTCGTCGAGAGGAATTACTGCGGGCCATTACAGCACGTTTAACAAAGCGGCAGGCAGTCGTAGAGCCTTACCAGGCCGAAATGCAACGGGCTGTCACCACCCTGGAGCACATGATGTACCACGATACGGTAACGCAACTGCCGAATCGTCCGTGGTTTGTGCGTCAGGTTGGTGACACCCTCCAGTCAGAGCTGTCAGCCCTTCCCCTGGCGGTGCTGGTCATCCAACTTCTTTGGGGAAACACCCCTGATCAAGACCCCGTTCCTCTGGGCGGGCTGTTGCAGCAGGTTACCAGCCGCCTGCAACAGAGTTTGGGAGATGAATACCCCATAGCTTATTTGGGACACCAGTGCTTTGGGGTATTGTTGCGATCGCTCTCTCACGAACAGGAGGCCGATCAGACTGCTCGGGCACTGCTACGAATCCTGAGTGCCTCCTATCAGACATCAGGGCCGTCTGTTGAACCAAAAGTGCATGTGGGTTTGGCCTATGGCCAGGCAGACACGACTGGGCCTGAGCACTTGCTCCTTCAGGCAGAAATGGCCCTGAAGCGAATTCAGCGCAAGTCTGGCCATCATGTAGCCCCTTATGACCCAGCCCAGGATATTGTGTGGACTGACCCGGCGGCGATCGCCAGCCAACTCACCCGCGCCTGCGCCAGCCAGGAATTTGCCCTCTACTATCAGCCCCAAATCAACCTCATCACACAAAAAATTGTTGGTGCCGAAGCTTTATTGCGGTGGAAGCACCCAACTCTGGGCCTATTACGCCCCACCAGTTTCCTGTCCATTGCGGAGGAAAGCAATCTGCTTCCCTTTATGGGGGCATGGGCGATGCGTCATGCCTGTCGACAGGCGAAGCAATGGCAGGACAAATATCGTCTTTCCTTACGGGTGGGGATCAATCTTTCCCTCGCAGAACTCCAACAAGAAAACTTTTTCGAGCAAACCGCCCAGATTCTTCGGGAAGTCGACCTCAACCCCGACCTGCTGGTACTGGAGGTCAGCGAAAATCATCTCATGATGCCCAACGAGATGATGCAGGAAACGCTGCGACGCCTTCGATATGTTGGTATTCATATTTATATGGATGACGTAGGGACGGGATTTTCCTCCTTCGGCTTCCTGAAAAGATTGCCTCTGACCGCTCTCAAGATTGATAGCAGTCTGGTAGCCATGATTACTCGCGATGACGGCAGCGAAACCTTGACCAACGCGGTCATTGCGATCGCCCAAAACCTATCCTTAAAGGCGATCGCTGAAGGGGTCGAAACCAAAGCCCAGGCCGATTTCCTTCGACAAAATGGTTGCCATGCTGCCCAGGGCGAATTTCACAGCCCGCCCCTGAACGCAGAGGAGTTTGAGGCGTTGTTAATTCAGGATCGGTTGTGAACTCCTGGTTCAAAAAAGATGGGGTACGACGTTGAACGTCGTACCCCATCTTTTTTATAAGAGCTATTCTGGCTCTCGCCACAAAACTGTGCGCTCGCTTAAGGGTTGCACCGTCGCACCTGGGAAGTAAAACTCCAAAATGCGGGATGCCGGCCAGTTGAGTCGGCCCAAGTTCATCGCACCATACTGGCTGAGCCCAACTGCATGGCCCCAACCGCCGCCAACAAAGGTGTACCCCTTAAGGATACGGGTCGGAGTAGGACTGGGCGATGCGGCCGGCGCTGGCAACGCAGGTACTTCTCCCTGAGCAACTTCGGAACTCGCATTGGCTACCGGGGGGCTGGGAGCCACCGAAACAGGGCTGGGAGCAGGGCTAGGGGAGGATGGCAGCACTTCATAAACGGGATCCAGGTAAAACAGAGTGCTACGAGGGGCCGAAAGTGCTCGCAAAACCTCATCTTTTTCCAGGATCACAGAACCTCGATCGGTTACCACCTCTATTTGCTGTACCCGTCCCCCCGAGGAGCGCTCCGCTACCCGGAGTTGCTCTACGCGGCTCAGATTAGCCAGAGGGTGTTGTTTGGTGGACAGGTATTCTTTGATATCCGCTGTGATCTGGGCGACATCACTGGCTTCTCGCCAACGGAACAGGTCACGCCCGGTCTCGTTGAACCCCTCTTGAAGATTGAGGAAGGCGCGCAGGTTAGCTTCATCAGAAAGAGGTCGGGTTTGCAAATCCCAAACATTCTGCACCGCATCAATGCGGGGACGCAGATAAGGGCGATCGGGGCCGTTCCACACGTTGGAGAAAGCGGCCGTAACCCCACCCGATGTTGAAGAATAGAGGGCATCCACCAGTTCATTCTGATAGGTCAGCACTTGCCCTTGGGTGGCGGCGATCGCCCGATCGGTCGAGGTCGCAGCCCCGCTCAAGCCACGATACACCTGGCATTGGGTATCGGCACAAAGCTGGTAGTTATCAATCGTAAAGCGGCGCAGGTTTCGTAGCGCATAGGTACGCGCCAGAATGGCCTGGGCCTCAATAGCAGAATTGGGAGCCCCAGAGCCAATCTCAAAGGGAACAACCCCGCGCAGGTAGGTTTCGATATCGACCGTGTTGACCAGAGTGTAGGTGCCGTAGGCATTGGGCTGTAACCGCAGGCTCCCAGCAAACAGTTGCCGACCCTCCGAGCTGTTGATTTCGTTGACGTAGACGCGGTTGTTGCTGGGGGCGATCGCCACCTGATCCGCTACGACTCTCGTTCCATTCACCACAAACCCGGCCAGGGGAACTTCACGACGGATCTGACTGTCGAGAAATACAGTGCGTCCACCCTGAGCCTGCACATTTTGCAGCAGCAACCGTCGCAGTAGCGGCGTAGAATAAGTTTCCCGTTTAGCCCATACCTGCCACTGCCGGGGTTGGGCGATTTCCACGTCTAGCCCCTGAGCTTTCCAATAGTTGGCACTGTCTTCAGCGCTTTCAAAGCTGCGATGGGTACTCAGTACGACTCGTTCCACCTGCTCGGGTTGGGCCAGGGGTTGGGGCACCACCTCGATCTGCACGGGTTCTGTCGTCGCAACCGTCTGGTTACCACCGTTGCCCTCAAATTGAAGGGTGAGCTGGCCCCCGGCGGGTTCCAGGGTGATGCGATCGCTTCGTTCTTTCCCAAACCGCTGCACAATGCCCACCTGAATAGACGGATTATAGGCCGTTTGGGCCTGGGCACTGGAAGGGAAAAGGCCCGTCAGGGCGATCGCGATCAATCCCAGACCCGACCAGGGCCATGGCGGCAAGAATCGGGACTGAGTGAGTACGTTGGAAGGCAAATTTGCTATTTTTTTATTTTCTAAAGGTGTATTCGTTGGGGATACACGAGTCTGTTTTCTATCGCCGTTTCCAGGGGAGTGCATGGATTTTTGGCCTCAATTGACTCGAACGTTAATAAGATTCCACAGTCATGAAACCCAGGGGAATGACGTCAGGAGTTTGAGGATTGCTCCCGATGCCGTCATCATTTTAATCGCACGATGTTACAGGGTGGACAAGGATATTGCTAGCCAATTTTTCCTAAAATCGCACAACTTATCACTAGATGGCGGAAGCTGTTGTGCTGAGTGGGCTGGACGTGGTGCCATAGGGGGTCAGTAGAGCCGTCAACAATGTTAGATCCACCGGGCTATGCTGGATGGAGGTAGGGGCGGAAGGATCATCATGAGATTCTTCCACACCTACCCATCCAGAAGCGGGAAATGGTCCCTAAGATCCTTAAAATACTAAAACCCAAACCGTTGTCCGGAAGGATCTACCACGCTAATGGGAAAAATAACCGCCTTTTAGGAATCTCAATTAATATTGAGGCAATAGGAACAAGTTACCCCAATCGGTTACAAAAACAGCATTACAGCGTCTATTTCATCATCTCTTAAGAACAATCCTTTGGGTATTGTTTAACACCAGCAAGGTAAGTCTCAGTCGGTTCAGCAGAAAACGTCGATAGCAACTTTTTATTTTTATTGGGAATCGGTCCGTGAATTCGCAACAGGCTCAAATCCAGGAACTGATCCAGTCCATTGATGCAGCGCTGCGTAAAGCCAGCCCCCGTTTGCCCTGGGTGATGGCGGGGGAATCTGAACAACAGCGGCAACTTCTGGAGCGCACACGACAGTATCTGGTCAGCCTCCAGCAAGCCAATTTGAAACCTGAGTTGTCCAATCCCGTGCCGATGGCAACCTTGTCTGGAGACCCAGCTCTAGGCCCTGTCAACTCGACGGCTTCGGCACAGTCGCCTGGGGAGTCAGCTCAGCAGGTTTTGCAGGCCGTATTGCAAGAGGTGACTTACCTGCGCACCAACATCATGCAGCCCATGCGGGGTGAGGTCGAAGACCTGCGCCAGCGGAGGGATTCCCTGGTCAGCGAAATTCGGGAACTGGAAGCGCAGCGTCAACAATATGCTCTTCCGCCCCAGGTCGATACCCAACAGCAACAGCAAGCCCTGTCCGAATTTCTGCAATCTTTAATGGGGCGGTTGCAGGAAAATCTGACGGTGCAGGTCGCAGAAATGCTCACCACCCTGGAGTCACGAACACTGCCCCCGGCTAACTCAGCCCCCCCAGAGCCCGCTCCGCCAGCCGATGCTGCCCGCTTTGCCAGCTATATCCCACCCCTTACGCCCCAGGAACGGCTGGATCAACTGCAGCGAATTCAAACCCAGTCTGATCAACTGCTGCTGAAGCTTGATACAACGCTGCGGGTTATTTTTGAGTCCTTACAACGCAACATTCAGACCTACGAAGACTCCCTCAGCCAGGGGCTGGATAAGATGCACACGCTGGGGCATCAGGGAGAAGCTATTTTCACAGCCCTGGTCAATCGCTTGGCTCAGCAGTTAGGGCGGGAAGCGTCGCAATATTTGCAATCCTCCCTGGAAGGAACTGACTGGCAAGCATTACCGGGTTCCAGCGGACAACGCCTGCCAGCAAGCTCGCGAAGCGATACCAGCTCCCTCGATTCTTTAATCAGTGAGTTGGCCGGGAGTGAAGCTACTATCTTGCAACCGCCAACGGGCATGGGGGCATCCTCCGGGCTTAGCGACTTGAATCAAGCGGTGAACGACCTGGAGCTGGTATCATCCACTCCTGACTTGGGGGATTTGGACCCAGGCGAAATGACCATGTTCCAGGTGGATGAGAGCTTAGCAGCGACTCGCTTCCAGGATGATGACATGACCATCTTCCAAATCAATGAGGCGGCGATCGCTCCCCTGGAAGAAATTCCCCTCGACGATGTTTCCCTCGACAACTCCATTGGCGACATTGACTCTGCCCTGGAATTGCTGAACCAGATCAGCACAGAGTTAGAAACGGAAGACGATGCCGCGGATACTGCCCCCGTAGCATCACCCGAAGGAATTTATGATGAGTTAGATGCCCTTTACCAGAGCCTCTTTGGAGCGGATGTAGCTCCGAGTGAGGACATAGAACCGCCTGTAGATCGCCATATTGCCGATGCGGAACAAGCCACCAACAGCGAGATAGAAGCCACAAGTTTAGAAGCTGGCGAGGATCTTGGGGCTATTGGCGATTTTGAAAGTCAGTTTTTTGAGGGGCTAGCAGACCTGTCAGCAGAGCCTGCCGAGTTTTCCCCAGAAGAATTCCAGTTACCAGCATCCGGGGATTTTTCACAGGAATCCAATCAAACCATCGAACAGTTACTGTTTGACGAGGTGCCTGTAGCGGACGGTGGTGAGCAAGAAGATACTCAACTACTTAATGCAGAGCGCGCAGCTGCTAACCAACACATGCCAGCGGATGTCATTTCTTCCCTGGAAGATTTGATTGCGTTGTCAGATACGGCTGCTTCTCTGGATGCTTTGCGTTCTGAAGGAAGCCTGCCAGAAGATGCCTACATTCCAGCATCTCCGGATGAAGATCTATTAGTCAGTGAGGCCGTGGTTGAGACACCTCGGGTTGAGCTTCAGGTGGATGAGGACGTACTTCAGCAATTAGACGCCGAACTGTCAACATTGGAAGGCCGTGCCTCCGGTGAAGAGACTGAAGAGTTTTCCTTTCTGTCTGACTTATCAGCAGACGAACCGGAAGATATTTCTACCAGTTTAGAAGATGCATTCCGCGAGCTTCCGGACGAGGAACCTATTTCTCCGGAGACAAGGCTACCTGAGATGGAGGGTGACGATGCATTCCTAGAAGAGGAGCTCAGCACCCCTAGTTCAGACTCATTTCCTGTGGAGGACGAGCCCCTGCTGGAAGATCTCCTGCTAGGAGATCTTGCCTCAGACAACATTGAAGAGGAAACCCTGGAACTACTGGAAGACGAGCTTCATGACACAGCAACCGAGCCAGAGGAAGCAGCTCCGGAAGATCAATCAACCACTGAGTTACCCAGCGGGCCTTGGAGTGCGTACGTCACTACCGATGAGGATTTATTAGGGGAGCCTGCCCCAGAGGTTGAAGCACTGGAGCTAGACATATTCCTCACTCAAGAGTCTCTGATGGAAGACTTCGGTTCAGAGGAGGACAATGAGCAGACCACGGACTTCTTCCCAGAAGCAGAGACTCCTGAAGCCTTGCTCGAAAGCCTCATGGAAGATCTTCCTTTGACGGTCTTTGAGGAGGAAAACCTTCCCCCTGTAGATGATGCCCTGATCGATCGACTTATCGAGGAAACTCCACCGACACCGCTGGAAACGGAGGAAGAGGAATTAAATTTATCTACCTTCCTCACCGAGGACGTTGAATCGTTCCCTGAACCATCAAGCTCTCCCTCAGCGGATCTAGATGAGCAATGGCTTGTCTCTGTTGATGACTCTGATGAGCAGGGCAGCACCTTAGCAGAACTCACGGAACCTACCTCTGAGGATTTGGATGAGGAGTGGCTTAATCTCTCCACGGCTGATGCTGATGAGCAGAGCGATATCCTAGCCGGTTTTCCTGAATCCACCTCTGAGGATTTGGATGAGGAGTGGCTCAATCTCTCCACAGCCGGCTCTGATGAGCAAAGCGATGCCCTAGCAGAACTGCCTGACACGTCCTCCGAGGATTTAGATGAGGAGTGGCTCGATCTCCCCACGGCTGATGCTGACGAGCAGAGTGATGCCCTGGCAGAACTCACAGAACCAACCTCAGAAGAATTAGACGAAGCGTGGCTCAATCTCTCCACGGCTGATGCTGATGAGCAGAGTGATGCCCTGGCAGAACTCACGGAACCAACCTCAGAAGAATTAGACGAAGCGTGGCTCAATCTCTCCACAGCTGATGTTGAGGAGCAGAGCGATACTCTGACAGAGTTATCTGAGGCCACCGCCGAGGATTTGGATGAGGAGTGGCTCAATCTTTCCACGGCTGATGTTGAGGAGCAGAGCGATGCCCCAGCAGAACTCACGGAACCCACCGGCGAGAATTTGGATGAGGAGTGGCTCAATCTCTCGACGGCTGATGCTGATGAACAAAGCGACATCCTGGCAGAACTGCCTGACACGTCCTCTGAGAATTTAGATGAGGAGGAGTGGCTCAATCTCTCCACAGCTGATGCTGACGAGCAGAGTAATGCCCTGGCAGAACTCACGGAACCCACCGGCGAGAATTTGGATGAGGAGTGGCTCAATCTCTCTACTCCTGATGCTGATGAGCAAAGTGACATCCTGACAGAACTGCCGGATACGTCCTCTGAGAATTTAGATGAGGAGTGGCTCAATCTCTCTACTCTTGATGCTGATGAGCAGAGTGATGCCCTAGCAGAACTCACGGAGCCCACCATCGAGAATTTGGATGAGGAGTGGCTCAATCTCTCCACGGCTGATGCTGATGAGCAGAGTGATGCCTTGTCAGAATTCGCTGAGCCCACCTCCGAAGAATTGGACGAAGCATGGCTCGCTCTCTCTACAGTTGACACGGATGAACAGGGCAATACTCTGACAGAGTTACCTGAACCCACTGCCGAGGATTTAGATGAGGAGTGGCTTAATCTTTCTACTCCTGATGCTAATGAGCAGAGCGATGCCCCAGCAGAACTCGTTGAGCCCACCTTAGAAGAATTAGACGAAGCGTGGCTGGATCTCTCCACGGCTGATACTGATGAGCAGGACGATACTCTGACAGAGCTGCCTGAGGCCACCGATGAGGATTTGGATGAGGAGTGGCTGAAGCTCTCCACGGCTGGTGCTGATGAGCAGAGCGATATTCTGGCAGAACTGCCTGACACGTCCTCTGGGGATTTGGATGATGACCTGGATCAGGCTTGGTTAAATCTATCCACATCTGACTCTACAGAGCAAGATGATGTCTTACAGAATTTGGCTGAAGCTCCTACTGGCGTCACAAGCGACGAATGGCTTGATTTATCGACCGCGACAGACGAACAGGGTGAACCTCCTGAGGATCCATCCACTACTTCAGCCGATGCCTTATTAGATGTTGACCTTGATCTACCATCTCAACCTGTGGAGCTGTCCTTCGAGGAGGAGCTGAACATTTCTGGGGAAAGCCCAGAACCCACAGCAACATCCCTCGACGAGGACTTATTTGGGTTTGGCATAGACCTCCCAGAACTTACAGATAGCGCACCGCCCCCGCCGCCTCTCTTCTTAGAAGACGTGGAGCAACTTTCCCCAAGTGCTGCACCTGAAGGAACGATTGCGTTTGTACCGCTCGAGCCTTTACTGCCACCCGACCGGGAGGACCTTACCCTGGAGGATTTCCAGGATGTGATGACAACGCCTCCTGCTAGCATTGAAGATTTGCTAGCGGAATGGCCCGATGACGCAGGGATCGATCCAGAAGAAAGCCCTGCTGTTAACGAAACCCTGCCCCTGGAAAATCCTGTTCTCCCGTTGGTGCCCGTTGACACTCTTGAGGCAACTCCCGATACGACTCTGGAGTTGTCCTCCGATGCGGTCACGGAAGATACCCTGGATAGCTTCGCGGATGCATTGGATACAGCACCAACTCCAATGGAATTGGCTGCCTGGTTTGACGGGGTTGAGGAAATTCCTCCAGCCATTGAGGTAGCTCCTCCTGGAGCTCAGGACACCTCCTTAGACGATGCATCCTTGTTCCTGGAAACCTTCGGTGCCGAGGTTCCGCCGGAACCCAGTCTGGATGATAATGCCTTTACCCTGGATGGGTTGGGAGAACTGTTTGAGAGTGTACCGAACAGTATCGCAGAGGCACCAATAGGGTCTGCCTCTGAACCTGAAGACACTCCGAATACATCTCCAGCACCCCCCTTGGGAACGGATTTTGATCAAGCGGGCATTGACCTGTACGACGAAGAACTCTTAGAGCCTGGCTCAGAAGAGTCAAAAAAAAAAGACCTAGACGATCGCCCCCTCGAGGATTCGGTCGCCCCGATCGAAACGGCTCCGGGCCCAGTTGAAGTTGTCCCTGATGCGGCCGCCCCGATCGACCCCAGTCTGGATTACCCTTCTGAGCTGATTCTGCAGGCCATAGGCTTACAGGCGGATGAGACGGAAACGAATTCCGTAGCCTTACCCGATGACGTCGAGCCAGATTTGGCATTGCTGGACCTAACCGCAGATCTCGAGGATGAAGAAGACGAAGTCGACCCGGAACTGGCAGCGTTGTTTCAACGACTACAGCGATCGCCCCTCGACCTTTTCGATAGCGAAGACCCCCTGGGCGATCGCCTGGAGTTACTGCGCGACCAGGAAGATGACCTGGATTCCCTCATCTTTTCGGTGACCGATCCCCTGGAAGACGACGCAACCCTCTTCGCCCCACCATCACTAACGGGTGCCTCCAAGCGAGTGCCGCCTCGTTCAACCTGGTATTTGGGCATTGATCTGGGTACCACAGGTATTTCTGCGGTACTGCTACACCGTCCAACCGCTACGGTGTACCCAATATTCTGGTTGGAGCTGAAGTTGCCTGGCCCTATCCACGGCGGCTTACCCATCCCTGAAAGAACCTACCGCCTGCCCATGGCGGTGTATGTTACTCCCACCAGCACCGGGGACATGGAGGGGTCAGAGGTCGCGATCGCCTCTTTGACCATTACTCGGCAGGAATTCAGCCATCCCACCCGGCAGCCCTTACGCGACTTCAAGTCTGCCCTGCGGGTGGGCATCCCCTACTACACAGCCAACGCCGCACATTGGGAACCGGTTCTGCAATGGTCAGACCAGCGCACCATCCCTCTTAGCACCCTGCACCAGGCGCTGAGGGCTTTACTAACCAGTCTCAACTATACGAGCCCTGACTCCACAACGGGTTCAGATACCTCTGTACTCAGTTGTGGAGCAGTGGGACTTTCCGATGACACTCTGCAACAAGCCTTGAAAGAGCTAGCTGGGGTCATGGTCAGCTATCCAGCAGCCTGGTCGGATACCTATCGCTTTAATGTGCGCGAGGCGATCTTGGCAGCGCGGTTAGTGGATGACCCAGCCCAAATTTATCTGGTAGAAGAAAGCACAGCCACATTGCTCTCGGCTCTGGCTCCTGAGGATGCGGTGACCTTACCCAGTAACCTGACTCCCAATCCGGATCTCTTCCAGGCCCACTGGCAGGGAGGAACGCTGGTGATGAATGGCGGAGCTAGCGTGACCGAATTGGCGCTCGTCAATCTGCCCGAACACTTGCAGCGGCTATCTCCTACAGACATTACACGGCGCACTCTTCCCTACGGTGGGAATGCCCTGGATCAAGACATTATCTGTCAGTTGATCTATCCGGCCTGGGTACGACAGGCCAATCGGACTAGCCAGGATCGGGCGGCTATTCTGCCAGAGGGCGGCTCGACGTTTCAGGCAGGTGAGGATCTGGACTGGGCAGATCCGTGGGCAGCTCTGGGCTGGGAACATCTGGCTCTGCCCGTCGTGGGCGATCCCGATGCAGCCAATCGGCAAATTTTGCAACAGCGGTTGTTAGGGGCAGGGGTAGGCTCGGGGCTGCTGGAAGCGGCCCGTTACTTGAAGCTGACCCTGCAACAACAGGAAAGAGGATACGTCACCCTGGGTGGGGTATCCCTGACTATCAACCGCCAGGATTTAGGGAGCCGGGTATTGTTACCCTACATCCAGCGGCTCAACCGCGAATTGAATGGCCTGCTGACTCAAACGGGGATTCCTGTGTTGCAGGTGAACCAGGTGTTATGTACAGGTGGCTCGGCATCATTCGCGGCGATCGCCCGCTGGCTACGTCAAAAGCTACCCAACGCCACCATTGTTCAAGATACCTACACGCAACCCGAAGCTCCACAGCACAATCACCTCTCCATCTGTAGCCGAGTTGCCTACGGGCTGGCCGCAGTCCCCCTGCACCCTCAGGTGATTGATCAGGGTCACCATCGCTATAGCGACTATTTCTTGCTGATGGAATTGCTGCGGATTTTCCCAGATACCCCCACGACTTTAGAGGGGATATTGCGCATGCTGGAGCAACGTGGGATTGATACCCATACCTGTCAGGCGGCGATCGTGGCTCTTCTAGAAGGGCATCTCCCTTCGGGCCTCGTACCGACCGATGGAGAGGCTGGAATGTTGGCTCCCACATCTCAACACAATGCTGATTATCAGGCGCTTTTGGCAGCTCCTCTGTTTGTGCGAGAAGTGGATCAAACCTATCGGCCTAATCCTCATCAATGGCAAGTCTTCCGTCGTCATTTGGACACGATTTTGGCAACCAGCTATCAGAAGCTTGCTACGCCATTAAATTTCGCATTGGATACAGCCCAGAGGCTTCAGTAATCCACTGCAAGGCTTTTGACAGGTGAGATGTGACAGGCTTTGCTCACCATATCCCACTCGTCAGAATGGGTATGGTGACGTAGTAGCCCCTTTTGATGGTTGTAACAAGCAAGGTTAAATGCACACAATAAAAGTGTTGTGGCGCAATGCGCCACAACACTTTTATTGTGTGCATTTAATACGACATTATATTATTCATTCCAAACAAGCTGGAGCGTCAGGCTGTTCCTGGGCTTTTTAGGAAACTTTTCAGAATTGAGCCAAGCACCACCACCACAAGAATGACCACTGTTCCCAAACCTAACGGACTGGGAACCCAGAAAACAACCTCTAAATGGCTGGCCTCGGAGGTTTTCAGCGTCCAGGTTAGATTGCGGTTCCAGGAGGAGCGTTGGGGTAGGGCACTACCGGGCATCACGCGCGCGCCCCAGGGAGTATTCAGGCTAAAGTCGAGTTCTAGCAACGCTCCAGGACCGACAAGGACATTGCCATTGGGGGCGAGCAACCCGAGCGATCGCACATCCAGGTCATAGACCAATCGATTGCGCTGCACCAACAACCCATTCTGCTCCTCCAGGGCAAGGTGCGAGACAATCTCGGGCCACACCATGGCTTCCGTGTCCTCGTCTTCCTCGGTCGTGGCTATCGAGGGGGGCTCAAAAAAGCGGTTGAACTTATGGGTTAACTCAGCCCCATTTGTAAAGGGAATTCGAATGCTTAACTCTTCCAGGGAACGGCGACGAGCCTTACCCCCCAGTTCCTTCGTCCGTCGCTCCAGACTACGGAGCCAGTCGCGGGCGATCGCCTCGTTAAAGGTCGTGACCGATTCTCCCAACCGAATCCGTTGCACAATTTCCCCGCGCGTCTGGCTGAAGTAATTGATCCCCAGGTCGTAACGAACACAGCCAGAGAGACCCAACATGGCAACAAGAGCGAGCAGGAACGGAAGGAAACGTTTCATGGGCAGAGGGTGTAAAAACTAATTTGTGTAAGCAATGGCTCATCCATCACTCACACAAATCGGTTTCATTGTATCGGTGATTCTTAACGTCCGTACCAGAACAACCCACCCAGAATTAGCAGAATCGCCCCCAGAACAAACCAGACAAAGCCATTGTCGCCGGTGTCTACCTGGCTTAGATCAACCGGTTCTTTCGGAAAGGTGGGCTGAGATTTGGGTGGGGCTTTGGGAGCACGATTCACATAGGCGCTTTGGGCAGTGCGATCGCCCTCATCCAGATTACTTAACTCTGGAATTTGGGTCAGCCACTCAGGACGGGTTTTCAGGCGGGGAGCCTTGAGAATGTAGAGGAGTCGGCTGGCTTCCTTGCGGGTGTCGTAATGGGGATGTTTGGTAATGGCTTCGCAGAGGGCGACCGCCTCGGCCCGCTGCTCCAGCGCTTCGTAAGCTGTAACCAACCAGATCTGAGCCTGCCCACCCAAAGGTGTGTTCGGGCCAGCCTGAGCCGTAGCCTGTGTCAGTCGCTCCACGGCTTCGCGATAACGGCCTCGCTCAAAGGCATCGCGCCCAGACTGATAATTTTGGCGTGCCTGTGCCAACAACTCGGAAGAAGTCATACCCTGCTCATCGAAATAGGAACCAGAAGCCTTAGCCCCCTGACGTTATTCTAAAGGATGCTTCAAAATTCTCGGGTTGGCGGGAATAGGCCGGCTATCCTCTCAAGAAACTTCCAGGGATATGAGCGAGTGGAGGGCGATCGCTCTCCACTCGCTCATTCGCTTCTAATAAACACGCCTATTTCCTTCATATTTCACTAGTAGGCTACGGCCTAAGTCCGTAACCTATTTGTCTGTGGGGGTACGAAGCACCCCCACAGACAAATAGGTTATATATTTACGCCTCAGCGTACTAGGTGGAACCGTGGAGCGGTTTTACCAGTAAAGATCTCATGACGTGTAGGTCCTGTTTACGATAAACGTTGCTGCGAGTGCGCCACCAGGCGGGTACCGTCTAGGGTGGCATCCATTAGAGTCACATCTTTCATCTGAGCATCTTCAAAATCTACATGGGTGAGATTGGCCTCTTGAAAGCTCACCTGCCAAAGCACTGCCCCACAAAATTGAGCGCCTGTCAAATCGGCATGATCAAACCGGGCTCGATTCACATAGGCTTCGTGGAAACAGACTTTTTGCAAACACGTGCCAATTAACGTGGCATCTGTTAAATCGGCTCCCTGAAGATTTGCCTCCACTAAATTGGCTTCGTTCAGATTAGCCTCCCGTAGAAAAGCCCCGCTGAGATTAGCTCCTCGCAAATCAGCTCCACTTAAGTCGGCACCACTCAAGTCAGCCCGGCGCAGGTCTACTCCTCGCAAATCCATCCGGCGCAGATCAGCATGAAGCAGATGTGCCCCCTGAGAGAACTCCAAACCAGGAATCTTGCTCGGTTGAGCGGGTTCCGGTACTTGAGCATTCCATGAAGGCAAGCGGCTTTCGGCCACGCCTTCCTCTTGAAGGTCTACCTCCTGTAATACAGGCAGTCCAGCCAATAGGTGCCGATCCTCGCTGATATGGGGAATTTTTAATTGAGAATCAAACATTCCCCTTTCAATGTGCCGCTGCCGTACTTTCGTAAAACTGCCGGGGGCCAAAATGCGGAGGCGGGGCGGTGGCACTTGCCCCTCTCGCACCGTGCCATAGGGGTTGTTAAATTCGCGCATCCAATATTCAAAGCGCTGGATGAAAGCCATGGGCTGCTCAAGCTGCTGGCCCTCCACCAATTCAATGTTGACTAGATAACGCGCTGGGAATTCCTGGTCGGACAAGGTGACACAGAAATCATCCAGGTGCACGTGAAACTCATGCTGAAGCTGTTGCATGACCTGCGTGACGTGAAATTCTGTAGTCTTCTCTGTCGTTGAAGACAACAGCCCTCCATGCCGATGGCGGAAGACGATGAGCGGTGTTTGCTCGTAAAATCCGACGACTTCCACAACGTCGCCAATGTCGTAGCGGTAAAAGCCACTGTAAGTGGTGACGGCTATACGGTAGCGATCGCCCACCTTCACTTCCTCGGGCAATAGCGTTTTGGGATGTTCTGCCCCCCACTGATCCGCAGGAATGAATTCAAAAAAGCCGCTTTCGATCGCCAAAATACTGCCATCGGTGTCAAAGTCGGGATACACCCCAAAGGTGGCTTCGGCAGTTCCATAAACGCCACCAAAGACTGGCGTATCTGCGAAATAATCTGGAAAGCGCTCCAGGTAAAAACCAGAGGTTCCTCCCCGAGCCGTGGTGACAAAACTAAGCTGGGGCCACGCCAGTTTTGGGGTTAACCGCCCCTCAGTCCGAAAAGCAGCTTTGAGTTGGGTTGCTCGCTGGGGATGAGCATTCCAACGCCGCTCTAGCTCAGCCCGGATATCGGGTTCGATGGGAAGCCAGGGGGCGATCGTGCCATGCTCCAAATCGTGAATCAGGGCCTCAGCGTATTCTTCCAGATAGCCGCAGGTTCGTAGGATAAGCATGGGAAAGTTCGCTACCATGCCCCTCAGTTGAGGCTCTCGCAAGGCGAATAGAAGACATACATAATGTCGGGCCAAGGTGTCGCTAATTTCTAATGCCCGAAAGGGATGGGCAAAGGCTTGCTCAAAAAGGGGCTTGCCTTTGCGAATACTACCTACACTTACAGGCCCATACTCAATACCGGCAGAGGTTCTCCCCTGTACCTGCACCGAGTTGGTGATAAACAACTTGCCAAATTTGCGATGACGACGCTTTAAACCCTCCAAGGCAAAACCCATACCTGCCAGATCAGCCCGTCGCAAAGTCTTTTGGAATCGGTGAGTTACGGGGACTTGCTTTTTCTTTCCAGTAGAGCCACTGGTGAGATTGATATAGGTCACGCGATCGGGATTGAGGATATTGTTTTCTCCCTGGGCAATACGCTCTGTATAAGGCTCATATTGAAGGTAAGACCAGAGAGGAACCTGTGCTCGAAATTGATCGATCGTTTTGATATCCTTCAGACCGAATTTTTGCCCTAATTCCGTATGCTGATGAGCTGCTAGTAACTCATGTAGGAAATGTTCCTGGGTTTCCATCATGCGCCGCGTCTTCTGAACGAAGCGGTTCTTCACATAAGATGCGTAAACAGCTAGTGCGGGGAGAGTAAAAGACATACGTCATCAACCGTAAAAACAGTTCAATTAGCGACCAAAACTAATGCACTTTCAAACTACCTGAAGGGTTATTTTTTCGTGCTTTACGCAAAAAATACCTTTAAAGTAGGCATGAATCAAAGCGATCGAACATCAGAGAACGAATGGAAGCTGCTGTGGCATCCAGCTCTATAGCGCTGTGCAAATGCGTTAAGTACAGCAGCGGTGGTGGGGGGGACTTCGTGCCCCGCACCACCTTACTTAATCAACGTGCATAGGGCTATAGAATGAGTAATGTTTCCAGAAAGTTTGGCTTCATCAACAGAAATGTGAACTCTAGTTGTTGCAACAATGAGCCGTTTTGAGGGCCGCTTCAGTGATGTCATTGTTGCAATCAACACAAGCATCAATAGAGATGATGGTGAGCGATCGCAAAAACATTGTCTTAGGATAGGAGTTTGCTTGCAGTTGATAGTCCAGAACGCAAGAATACTGGCATTACATTAGAAACGTAGAGGCGAGTGGAAACTTTCCCTAACTCAACGTACTTAACTCACTTTTGGTTAGGCATTAAGTATTACCAATCGCCCTACGTCAACGAGTAATCGTCTATTGCAGATGAGACAAGTTTCTATTTATCCACAGTGCATTTCTTAAGAGTTGCACAGGTTTAAGAAGGTGATAAGAATGTCTCCCCATGCAGAGTAAATAATCATTCGTTCCTATGGCGAAAATCAATCATCAAACACGTAAATTACGGTGCCATTCGATGGAGTAATGCTCAGAGCTTCAAAGCTATTTTCATCGTCATAAACCCCAGCGACCGTAACGCGATCGCCCGCTTTTAGGCCGGCTTCACGGATAGGCCGCCGCTCTGCTTCGACCCAAATTTGCCCAGTCCCATCACTGAGAATAAAATCGTCACCCTGCACTCGTAGCACTTCTCCCGATAATGTGACGCTGTTTGTCTGTTGCAACTCGCCAATGGTACTTTGAGCCGTGGTGATCGTCGGTACAACCAGAGTTGCTAAAAATGCAAGAGTTGTTGCGAAACCCAAGTTCATAACGAATCTCCTATGGAGTGCGAAATCATTTCTATTTCCAGCTTGAAGGAGAAAGGTAACAAGAAGGTTTCAACCGACCAGAAGCCCATTTACAGCGCTCTGCGCTGAAATAGAACCAGAGTTTTTGTTGAAAGCCGCGCTTCGCGCGGCTTTCAACAAAAACTCTATACCTCACGGACTTGAAAAGTGCTGTAAAGAGTTAATGTTTGCGTACGGGTTGCACGTGAAAAATTATCCCTTCTACCCTATAAACGGCAAGCGCACCTGAAACGTTGATCCTTGTCCTACAATGCTTTCGGCTGTGATACTGCCGCCATGGGCTTCGATAATCTGGCGGGCGATCGCCAAACCCAATCCAAACCCACCGGTCTGTCGGGAACGGGCTTGATCAGCGCGGTAGAAGCGGTCAAAGATGAGAGAGAGATCATCGGAAGCAATGCCAATTCCAGTGTCCTGAATGCGGAGGGTTGCCCAGCGGGGGGAAGTACTCAGAGTGAGGTGGATAGTACCGCCGTGAGGGGTGTAGCGGTGGGCATTGCTGAGCAGATTGGCGATCGCCTGACGCAGCAAGTCAGGTTCTCCTTGTACAGACACTGTAACGGAGGGCAAATCCCAGCTTAGGGTTTGCTGTTTCTGCTGAGTTTGAAGGGTGTATTCATCCAGCAACAATCTCAATACAAAAACCAAATCGACAGACTTCAGGGCATCAGAAGGCAGTTTGCCCTCATGTCGCGCCAGAAAAAGCAATTGGCTGACCAGTAAACTCATAGACTCAGCCACATGAGCAATCGTTTTGAGACGAGTCTGTTGCTCCTGGGGATCGACGGGTTCCATCATGCCGACTTGAGCCTGACTCAAAATACCCGCCAGAGGAGCCCGTAGTTCGTGAGAAGCATCCGCTGTAAACTGCTGCAATTGCTCGTAGGATTGCCGGATAGGCTGCATTGCTCTGCCACCCAGCACCCAACCTGTGAGAGCGATCGCCCCTAACGCCAAAGGCACTCCCACTACCAAAAACCCCCGCAGTTGTCGCAATGGCTCTTCCACAGGCTTCAGATCTGCCGCAATTTGCAAATATCCAATCACGCGTTCATCTTGGTAAACCGGCAGCGTCAGTTGTCGCAGACGAAGGGGTGTTGCCGTCAAAGAGTCTTTCACGATCAATGTTTGCATCCCCAAAGGCGTGCTTAGCTTGGAAGGCGGTATCTCTCCCATAAACTGAAGCAACTGCTTCTCAGGGGTATACCAACGAGCAAAAAACAGATTGCTGCTTAAGGGCAATGTATCGCTACCCAGGACAGGCACATTCTCCAGATCGGTCCGCTCTTTACCGTTGTAGATATAATCCTCAACGCCTGCAACCATAATGCGGCTGGTGCTATAGAGCAGTTGGTCGAACGTTTGCAGGCGATCGCGCGCCTCCCGCAAATACAAAATCGCCGCAAAAACCACCAAAATACTCCCCATGGAAAGGGTAAATCCGGTGGCTAAATTACTGCGACTGCGATTGAACATTGGAGCTGAGTTGTTAACAAACCTGCCTCGATTCACCTATTCTCTAGCCAGCCACTTCGCCCTTCATTGGCCCAAAGAATATCCCATCCCATACACCGTCTGTAGCCAATGCTCCGCCCCAACCGCCTGGAGGCGTTGCCGTAGGCGGTGAATCAAAATGGTGACGGCTTTGCTTTCAGGTTCCATGTCCCATTCCCAGAGCGCTTGTTCAATCTGGTCACGGGAAACGACCTGGCGCGGATGACGCATCAGGTATTCCATCAGTTGAAATTCACGTCCAGAGAGCTGAACCTCTTGGCCTTGACGTGTGATGGTCAGCGTGGTGAGGTGCAATTCCAGATCATCAAGGGTAAGGCTGTCGCCTTGCCAGAGGGGCGATCGCCGTCCCAATGCCCGCACCCGCGCTAGCAGTTCCATCACATTAATGGGCTTCACCAGGTAGTCATCCGCTCCTACATCCAGCCCAGTGATTTTGTCTTGCAGCGCATCTTTAGCCGTCAAGAACAGGACAGGAGAACTTTTGCCTAACTGACGATAGTGCTGACAGAGCTGAATACCACTCACCTGAGGCAACATCCAGTCCAAAATCAGCAGGTCGTACTGGCGTTGTTGAATTAGCCATTGAGCGGTCTCGCCATCCTGTACAGCGTCCACCCCATGCCCCGATTTGATGAGCGCAGTCTTCAGCGGTTCGAGCTGAATCGGATCGTCTTCAACCAACAAAATTTTCATGGCAGTTTATCTGCTACAGCCGCATACTCCAGGGCAAGCCAGCAGCAACTACAATACCCAATAATCCTTAAATTGTGCTGATGGGCTATGCCGCCTCGCAAGCTTTCCAACGTACTCACCTTAACCTGGATAGGGCTTCTACTACCTTCTGTCGGCTTGGCATTTTGGTTAGTAACCGGTTGGATGATTGACCGCGTCCTCAGCCAAACGTCACCTGCAGGCACACTCCTGGAGGCTGAAGGACAGCATCAGGTCAACCTGGCGCTTTCCCTTACCATTGTGTCGATAGACGCAGAAGTGAATCGGAAAACTCAAATTACCGAGGTGAGCATTCGCACTGTTGGCTCGCCTCTAGAGGAGATGGAATTTAAGTTTCCGGTTGCTGAGTTTGCTGATATTGAACAAGCGATCGCCCAGGAACTCAATCTCCCGCTTGGCGACATCCGCAAGCTCATCCGGTACCGCATCGACGAATAACTATCGCCCTGTGATGGAAGCGTTGCTTCCATCACAGGGCAACGATTCTCTATCGCCGCCCCCCCGTATATCCCGACGCCACCAGCATGGTGCCGATCCCAGCATCGGTGAAAATTTCCAGTAGCAAGGAATGAGGTAAGCGCCCATCGATAATGTGAGCCGCTTTTACACCTTGGGCGAGCGATCGCACACAACAATTCACCTTGGGAATCATACCGCCCCCCACAACGCCCTCCTCAATCAACTGGCGAGCCTCTTGAATATCCAGTTTAGGAATCAGGGTAGAAATGTCTTTGTAATCCCGCAAAACCCCAGAAGTATCGGTCATCAGAATGAGCTTTTCAGCCCCCAGGGCAGCAGCCAGTTCCCCAGCTACGGTGTCGGCATTGATGTTATAGGCTTGCCCGGAGTCATCCGCTGCGACGCTGGAAACAATAGGGATGTAACCATTATTGACAAGGGATTCCAGAATCTTGATGTCCGTATTCTGCACTTCCCCGACAAAGCCAATATCCACCGCACCCTGCGGACGCGCTTTGATCAGGTTGGCATCCTTACCACACAAGCCGACAGCTTTCCCTCCTGCCTGATTTACCAGCGCGACCAATTCCTTATTGACCCGTCCGACCAGCACCATTTCCACCACATCCATCGTGGCGGCATCGGTCACGCGCAATCCATTTCTAAACTGCGGCTCAATCCCTAACTTTTCAAGCCAGGTGTTGATTTCAGGGCCGCCCCCATGCACCACAACAGGCCGCAACCCAACACAAGACAAAAACACAATGTCACGAATGACTTTTTCCTTCAGGCTACTGTCTTTCATGGCAGCCCCGCCGTACTTCACCACCACTGTGCGCCCGGCAAACTCCTGGATGTAGGGAAGAGCTTCACTTAATACCCGAACACGGGCAGCGTCTGCACTATCAACGTGATCGTTGGTCAACATGGTCAAATGGGAAGAGACTACTGATTTGAAGTGAGTTTAGCATCCGGGTGTGTATGGGAATGCGATCGCATTCCCATACACACTTATTTACGCTGAAACAACTGACACAATTCAATTACCTTACTCTGCATCCACATCACTTCATCAGCTCCCTGCTTCAAACCCATCTCCAAATCCAGCAGAATGGGGAGCGTTTGCCGCAGGCTTTGTAAGGAGAGAGGACGCACATCCTGTTGAAGGAAATAAATACGTTTAGGGTTAGCGATGTCAGCAGCTTTGGCAATCACCTTTTCATCCCGCTCGCCCGACTCTATCATCAGCTTGATCCAGAGCCAGGTACGGAATTGCCCAACAAGGGTGGCGACAATGCGAAGAGCGGGTTCATTGCGGCTGAAGAGGTCCGATACGAGAGCGATCGCCCTCCCCGTCTCCCCCTGGCGAATAGCGGCTGCCAGTTGCAGACTGTTCTGGGTGGTGGCCGTCACCAGAGTTGTTACAGCATCCTCGTCAATGGGCTTGCTTTTAGAGTCGGCAAACAGGCTCAGCTTTTCTAACTCGGTATAGAGTTGCCGCGTGTCATTGCCGACAGATTCTGCTAGCAGTTCCATGGCTTTAGCTGTTAGCTTCACGTCTAACTCCTGGGCGACCTGCTTCACCTTTTTCTCCAGCAAATCCGTCTTCCAGGGGGGAATAGCAGCAAACTCGCGGATATCAGCGTGTTTTTGCATCAGCTTGGTGGAGCGGATGCGGCCATCAGGCTTGTTGGTCATGGTAAGCAGCAGCACGGTGCTTTCGGGGATCATCGGCAGGGTACGCTCCATCTCTGACAGCACATCTTCAGAGCAGCGTTGGCAGACGGTGGTATCGACCAGCCACACCAGCCGTTGGCCCATCCCAAAGGGCGGCGTCATGGCCTGATTCAGGGCATTCATTACACCATCGCTCTGCTCAGGGCCAATTTTGTCGAAGTTGAAGCTGGCCCAATCGGGGTCGAGCGTGCGATCGCGCAGGTCAGCGATCGCACGCTGCATCGAATACTCGTCCTCCCCCCAAAAAAGTGCGATCGGCATACCCCGTCCTGAACTCCCCTCAATATCGTGCGTCGGATTTCACCAACCACACGCCCTAAAGACACAAGCCATACCGATGATAAGTCAAAGCCTTCCGCCCTCTTCGCCTAAAAAATCTTCAGAAATTTCTCAAATCTTCTAGCAAACCTGACACCTCCATGCTACGATATGAAATCGCAAAGCAAATTGCGCGGACGCATAGCTCAGTTGGTTAGAGCACTACCTTGACATGGTAGGGGTCACAGGTTCGAGTCCTGTTGTGTCCATTCATGTACTGTACAGTGACACATTATTTGTCATCGGTGACAGATTACTGTCGTTGATGGAAAATAATGTGTCACTGTACAACGGAGTTCGCCCCGTCTACTCGTGCCAAAATCATCAATCTGTCAGTCATCATGTTGATTAGAACGAGAGACTGAAAGGCGTAATCGTCAGCAAAATTATTGGTTCGTTAGTCCTTCTTAAATTGTGAGCTTCAGAGCTAAGAATTTGCTTTGCTTCAGCGAATAATCGGTTAGGTGACTTGCCTAAAAGGGCACACTAAGACTCACTATGCAATAGCGATAAGTATGGGTCGGCGATTTTTATCTTATGGTGTGGCGATCGCCCTAACAGCAATTGCCCTTCTCCTCAGCCTTTGGCAAGCAGCCCTTATCGCTCGCACAATGGGGGCTTTTTTCTACATTGCGATCGCCATTAGTACCTGGTATGGCGGCAGGTGGCCCGGAATTGTCACCATTGTGCTCTCTGCATTGGCACTCAACTATTACTTCATTCCGCCCATTGGTCAGATCTCCATCTCAAACGTTGACGACTTTCTCCGGTTAATTCTCGTTATTGGTGTGGGGTTGATTATTAATCTGCTGAGTGCCAGTTTACAAGAGAGTAAACGAGCTGAGGCAGATCGCACGCGGCTTTTACAACAAGAACGAGCTGCCCATAAGGAAGTGGAAAACCTTCTACAACAATTAGAGTCAGAGCGCCATCGATTAGAACAGGTGCTTCAACAGATGCCTGTGGGAGTATCGATCGCAGAAGCACCTTCTGGAAAGCTCCTGTTTCACAACGAAGAAGCGATACGTTTGTTGCACCATCCCCTGCTCCCTTCAGATACCGACCAGGAATCCATTCAATACGGCGGGGTTCATCCCAACGGGCAGCCATACCAACCGGAAGAGTACCCGATCGCCCGGGCTCTACTAGGCAACGCCGTCAAAGCGGAGGAGATGTATTACCGCCGAGAAGATGGCACGATTACCACCTTTTCTGTGAGTGCAGCTCCCATTCTGGATCAAGCGGGAAACATCGTTTCAAGCGTTAGCACGTTTGAGGATATTAGCAATCGCAAACAGGCAGAGAGTGAACGCAAACAAGCGGCGCTAGCTCTACAGGCCAGTGAAGAAAGGCTGCGACTGCTGATTAAGAATTCTCCTGTCGGCATTGCCATGTTTGATCGGGAGATGCGTTATGTCATGATGAGCCAACGCTGGGTTGATAATTATCATCCCGGGACTATCGAATCGTTTATTGGGCGATCGCATTATGACGTGCTTCCCAGCGTTCCAGATCGTTGGAGACAGGCTCATCAACGGTGTTTGGCCGGGGCGATCGAGAAACGAGATGAAGATTTTTTTATGGGAGCCGATGGCACCCCACAGTGGACACGGTGGGAAGTGCGGCCCTGGTACATAGACACTGGGGAAATCGGTGGCATCATCGTCTTTTCCGAAGAGATTACCCAACGGAAGCAAGCTGAACGTTCTCTACAAGAACTCAATCAATCACTGGAACGGAGGGTTGCCGAACGAACGGCCGAACTCCGCACCAGTGAGGCACAGATTCGCGCCATTATCGAAGCGATTCCGGATTTACTCTTGCGGGTAACACGGGATGGTACTTGCCTGGATCGCATTCGACCTCACAATCAGACCGACGAGAATTTCTCCACTCTCAACCATCTCTCAGAGCTACTTCCCCCGGAACTCCTGCAACAACAACTCATTCGAATTGAACAGGCGATCGCCACCAAAACACTTCAGATTTATGAGCATCAGGTTCAGGGTGGCACAGGTCCCGTGTATGAAGAAGTGCGGATTGTTGGGATTAACGCGAATGAGGCGTTGATAATTGTTCGGGATATTAGCGCTCGTAAACAGGCTGAACTAGCACTCCAGGAGAGTCAGCACTTTATTCAGCAAATTGCCGATGCATCACCGAACATCCTCTATGTGTTCGATCTTGAGCAACAGCGCAATCTTTATTCAAACCGAGAGGTTGCAGCTGTTATGGGCTACACGCCCGATGAGATTCAGGCCATGGGTTCAACGTTCCTGCAAACGCTCATGCACCCAGACGATTTAGCTCGTCTCCCTGAGCATCAGGCATACATCCGCAACTCTCAAAACAATGAAATCATCGAATTCGAATACCGAATGAGACAGGCCACCGGAGAGTGGTGCTGGCTCTACGGTCGCGATACCGTTTTTAAGCGGGATGCAGAGGGTCGAGTGCAACAAATAATCGGCACGGCTCAAGACATTACCCGCCTCAAACACATTCAACAGCAACTCACTGAGCGCAATGAGCAACTGGCCATTTCAAACCAGGAGTTGGCCCATGCCACTCGCCTGAAGGATGAATTTCTTGCCAACATGAGTCATGAACTGCGCACCCCCCTCAACGCCATCCTTGGCATGTCGGAAGGGTTACAGGAGCAGATTTTCGGCAGCATCAATGAGCAACAAATGAAAGCCTTACAAACTATCGAGCGCACAGGCTTTCATTTGCTATCGCTCATCAACGATATTCTAGATCTGGCAAGGGTTGAAGCTGGACAGATCGATCTGGACTATGCAACCTGCGATGTTGCAACGCTGTGCCAGGTTAGTTTGGACTTCGTCAAGCAACAAGCCCTCAAAAAACAACTCCAGCTTGAGCTAAAATTACCGTCTTCCCTCCCTGATCTCTTCGTGGATGAACGACGAATTCGGCAGGTTTTGGTCAATCTGCTTAACAACGCTGTCAAATTTACGCCTAAGGGAGGGCAGGTTTCTGTAGAGGTGACGTTACTAACCTCCCTGGAAGTAGGAGACGTAGAGAAAAACTGGCTGCGGTTTGCAGTCTCTGATACCGGCATTGGAATTGCCGCTGAGGACATCCCAACCCTATTTCAGCCATTCGTCCAAATTGACAGTGCGTTAAATCGGGAATATGAGGGAACAGGCTTAGGTTTGGCTCTGGTAAAACGGCTGGTCGAACTTCATGGTGGAAAAGTAGGGCTCACCAGTGAAGTCGGGGTCGGAAGTTGCTTTACCATCGATCTTCCCGGTGTGATGACTCAACCATGCCTATCTGAAATACAAGACCGGGATGTCGCTGCGCTCGATCCCAGGCCACAGGTCGGGGCAAAATCCCCCTTAATTCTGTTAGTGGAGAACAACGAGGACAACATTGTGACCGTTGCGGGTTATCTGGAAGTGAAAGGCAATCGCCTGCTGGTAGCCCACAATGGACAGGAGGCGATCGCCCTCACCCAATCTGAGCACCCCGATCTGATTCTGATGGATATTCAGATGCCGGGTATGGATGGGATAGAAGCGATTCGGCAAATTCGCCATCTGCCAGGTTTGGGCAACATCCCCATCATTGCTCTAACAGCTTTAGCGATGACAGGCGATCGCGATCGCTGTCTGGCAGCAGGAGCCAATGACTATCTCAGTAAGCCGGTCAAGCTCAAACAGTTGGCCACGACCATTGAACAATTTTTGACCGTATAACCTTTCTCAATACTCTGGACAGTTTTTCTGAAACCCTTGATTTTGCGTGCGCTTCGCGCACGCAAAATCAAGGGTTTCAGAAAAACTGTCCGAACTAATGCTTTCTAAAAGTCAGGATCATTGTTTTTCACTGCGAAGTAACGAAAACAATGATCCTGACTTTTAGAGAGGTACAAGCTCTGACTCTATTCTTCAGTCTCGAGAGGATGCATAAAAGCGCCCGCGTTCAGTTGGCTGGCGATCGCCGCCACTAAAGCATCCGGTTCAATGGGTTTTGGCAGATAAAGCTGATACCCTTCCGTCATTGCCTTTCTGGAGTTTTCGTCAGGAGAATAAGCGGTGAGGGCGATCGCGGGAATCTGGCGAATTTGCTCAATGGGAATAGAGCGAAGCTGGCGAATCAGGCTGTAACCATCCTGATCGGGCATTCGCACATCACTAACAAGCACATCGGGTTGTGACTGATGGATTGCTTGCAGCGCTTCATCAACGGAGCCAACGGCTTTGACGTGAGCGCCCGCGCATTCCAATACAATCTTTAGCAGTTCACGGTCATCCGTTTCATCATCTACCACAAGTACAGACACATTCTTCAAACTTGTCTGAGCATCCTCATCCGAAAAGTCTTCAGGGATCGGCCATTGCGGCTCCTCATGCTCAGAGGTAGCCCTCATCAACGGTAACCGAATCGTAAATGTTGTACCTTGCCCTTCCCCAGGACTGTAGACCTGAACCGTTCCCCCATGCAGTTCCACTAGTTGCCGCACAATAGACAAGCCGATCCCCAAACCTCCGTGGTGCCGCGTTTTTGCCTGTTCCTCCTGGCGAAAACGCTCAAATACATAGGGTAAAAAGTCGGGATGAATGCCTTGCCCAGTATCGCTAACCTCCATAACGGCAGAGGAAGCCTCTCGCTTTAATCGAACATCAATCCGCCCGGCTCTGGGGGTGAATTTGATGGCGTTCGTCAGCAGATGCCAGAGCACCTGTTGTAGGCGATCGCCATCCCCAGACACCATGGCAGACTCATCCAATTCCGATTGAATATCAATTCCCTTAGCGGTAGCTGCCAGTTTTACCGAGTCAATGACCGCCTCAACTACATCAACCAAATTGACAGGCTGAACACTAAGGGTCAATTTGCCTCGTACAATACGCGAAATGTCCAACAAGTCTTCTACCAGTTGCGCCTGAGCTCGGGCATTGCGCTCAATGGTTTCGAGGGCGCGACAGGACATCGCCTCGTCAAACCGACGCGTACGAAGCATTTGGGAAAAGCCCAGAATGGCATTGAGAGGCGATCGCAATTCATGGGAAACAATTGCCAGGAATTCATCCTTCAAGTTGTTCGCCTCGGTCAGGGCTTCTGCCTGTCGTCGCAACTCTCCTTCTAGTAGTTTGCGCTGGGCAATTTCATTTTCCAATGCCTGGTTTGTCATCTCTGCTAAGGCCGCACGCAACTCGGCCTCTTCCAACTGTTTGCGATCGCTAATGTCGCGCACCAGCCAGCGCAGAGAGACAACATTGCCCCGAGAATCAAAAACTGTTGTGACCGTTAAAGCAGCATGAAAGGGGTGTTTGTGACGCGGCTGTAAGCACACAGTCCATTCCTGCAACCGCTCAACCTGGGGCATTTGGGCTAGCTGGCTACGAAAATCCTGGCGCTCTTTTTCCGGGACATAGATAGCCAGAGGTTTCCCCACCAGATATTTCTGCGGCACATTGAGTAACGTACTAGCGGCCCGATTTGCTTCCTGAATTTTACCTTCAGTATCGGTTATTAAATAACCATCGGGGGCAAACTCAAACAATTCCTGATAACGCCGTTGTTCCGCTGCCAACGCTTCATAAGCTGCAGCCAATTCTTCATTTTGTTGATGCAAAAACTCCTGGGATACTTGCAACTCTTCCATCGAGTTTCCCAGCTCTTCTAAGATGCCCGGAAAGAACGATACTTGCTGCGGTTCAGGCTGTTGCAACAGACTCGAATAAGCCTGATGCAACAGCCGTCTAACCCGCTCGCTTAGGGTTCCTACCTGCTGACTGAGCTGATCGCGGTCCACACGTACCTCGGCACAAAAATTCTAGTAACACTACTCCTTAGAATAAAGAACCTAGTATATATTTCATCGCCCTTTGGAAACGTGTAGTAACTCACTAAATAGGTAGCTTTAATCAACCCATTTGTTTAGAGCAATTTTTCTCCTTATTCCTAATGAAGCAGAGCTAATTCTTGATGAGTTCAGATCTTGCATATACTCTAGTAGCTCTATTTTTCGTGCGCTCCATGCACAAAAAATAGGGCCACTAGAGTTTGGTTTTAGAAATGTGCAAGATGCGAGTAGGCATAACGCACAGAAAATCAACTCCGCAAAGACCTTCTAGGCATCAATTGCCCCACCACAAGAACTACCAGCCCCAGCGGTACAGCCGAAGCAATGACGATTTATTACAATGTTTCGTTGCGTAAGCCATTGAGCATTGAAATCCCGAATGTGAGGGCGCTGTTGATGCGGTGAATGGATCTCTAACTCCAGCATCTGGTTGAAGTCACAATCATACAATCGCCCATCCCATGAGATAGACAGCGTATTGCGGCACATCAAACCAGAAATGGTTGTTGGGTTGAATGAGTTGACCAGCAATTCCATATACCGTTGGAGATTGCCAGATTGCTCCAGCCATTCCAAATAGCGTGAAATGGGCATATTGTTGAGTGTAATCAGGCGATCGAAACTGACCCCTTGATGCTGCATTAATCCCGTTTTCCATTCCTGCTCCATCTTGGCCTGACTGCTCGCCAAAAAGGCACCGACCGGATTGGACATGAGCGTCAGCCTCCGCTTCGGATCTCCCTTGCCATACCCCACTTCATTTAAACGACGCAAGGCTCCGATAGATTTCTCGAAGGTGCCTGACCCTCGTTGGTTATCGGTGTTTAGTCTTCGGTAGTGCGGCAAGGAACAAACAACCTCAACACCCTGATCAGCCAGCCATTGCGGTAAATCTTGCATGCGCGGTAGCAACAGCACCGTGAGGTTACAGCGATCGATCACATGCTTGCCTCGATTAACACACTCCTCAACTAGATAGCGAAAGTGCGGATTTAATTCTGGGGCTCCTCCTGTAATGTCTACGGTATGGGCTTCGGTTTGATCGAGAGCCCGTAAGCAGGCGTCGATTGTCTCGCGATCCATGTTCTCCTGGGTGCGGTCAGGGCCAGCATCTACATGGCAGTGGCGGCAGGTCATGTTGCAGAGCTTGCCTACATTAATTTGAAAAATCTCGAGTTTGGCAGGGGATAGAGCTGTCCAACCGGCTTGGGCGATCGCCTGCCCAAAATTCCCTCCATGGGGTGTATGAGACAAATCCAGGGCTGCCAGGGTTTGAAGCTGATGATGGGGGTCAGCCAATGGCGCTTGCCTGCGATGGAGCGATGTCGTCGGCTTTGGCCCTGCGGCTTCTGTGGTGAGGTCTACTTCTACATGGGCCGAGAACGAGGCGGGTTGCGTGAGCTCAGGCATTACAAAAATTTTCCACCTTAGTATCAATTCAGTTCAATAACCGGAATATGAGCGGTGCGGCATTTGCGCTGCACCAACCCTCATACTACGGTTGCGCAACTGCGTCTAGAAATGCCTAAGCCTGCTTCAAAGGCGTTTTTCCGTGCGCTTCACGCATAAAAAGCCCTTTCAGCAGGATTTAGAACGCGCTCTAATTACATAGCTAACTGTTTCACATGGTCTAGCATTTGCATTCCATGAACGAGGGAAGCCCCCCCTCTAATGGCGGTTGCTACATGTAATGCCTCTGTCATCTGTTCAAGATCAGCGCCCTGCTGAAGACATTCTTTGCTGTAAGCATCAATGCAATAGGGGCATTGCACTGTGTGGGAAACGGCCAGCGCAATCAATGCTTTTTCACGTACTGATAAGGCTCCTTCAGCGAATACAGCACCATAGTAATCAAAGAACTTTTTAGCCAGCTCTGGATTTCCTTCGCCCACCTGAGCGAACTGAGCAAGATGCTCCGGCTTATAGTACTGATCCATGTTTGAAGCCTCCAATAATAGGGCGGTTCAGCCAATTTACAACCCCGACCTTAGATCTGGGAAGGAGCTAAGTTAATTCCGTTTTTAAATAGCGTGATGAAATGGTGTGAGGACCAATGGCCCCATATTATTTCATACCGCTATTTAGAAATACTCTTTAATCTGAAGCTTTTCTTCAGATTGATAGGTTTCCTCATTTGTCAGTGCAACGTTATGCTTGATGGGTTTCCTACTGCAATGTCAATCCAAAGATTCTATTGATCACCTGGGGAACATGATAAGCATTTCTAAAGGTACGAAAACTGTACCGCTTTAAATTGACAGAATAGTAAAATGTCTGCCTTTCACATTCTTCTACTTGAAGTTAATTTAGCTGATGCAGAAGTGGTAAAAGCCACGTTAACAGCAAGCGAATTGAACTATAAGCTGTTGTGGGTAAACACTCATACTGAGTTTATTAATGCGTTAAAAACAGATGAGTTCGACTTAATTTTAGCAAATCATGAATTACCCGATTTAGAGGGTGGTTCTACATTAGAAATTGCCCGTCATAGTTGCCCTGAAACTCCACTGATCTTTGTCACAGATCGGGTCAGCGAATCAACAGCCATCGACGCACTGGAAGCCGGCGCTGCAGGGTTTATCCTGAAGCATCGTTTAGAACGGTTAGTTCCGTGTGTGCAGCGAGTATTGCGGGCAAAGCAAGCACAGCATGAACAACAGCAGGCAGAGGCACTCTTGCGCGAACGGGAGGAAGACTTTCGGGCCATCTTCAATGTTAATAGTGTCGGCAAGGCTCAAGCAGATGCCATAACCCGTCGCTTCCTGCGGGTGGATGCCGCCCTATGCGCGATCACAGGTTACAGCGAGGCTGAATTGCTAGCGCTTACTGTGGATGACTTGAACCACCCTGAAGATCGCGATCGCGATCACCAACGTTACAAAAACTTACTGGAAGGCAAGGCTAGTGATTACCAGGCGGAGAAACGCTACGTTCGTAAAGATGGCCGTATCGTGTGGGTGCTGGTAACGGGTACGATTATTCGCAATGCGGCCGGGCAACCCCTTCGCACCGCCGCCCTGATTCAAGACATTACCGAGTTCAAGCGCGTCGAACTGAATGCTGAATTTCTTGCCCAGGTAAGTCAGAGCCTGGTTGAGACCACCCAGGTTAAGGATGTTATTCAAGCCGTGGGGGAACAGCTCCATCGCTATCTCACTATTTCATTTTGTGCCTTCGTTGACATGAATACTGAAGCCAACAAAGCAGTGGTTTATGACGAATGGCACCAAGATGACGTCCCTGGTTTAGCGGGTATTTATTCCCTACCAGAGTTGGTTACGGACGAATTTCACCAGACTGCGAAAGCCAGACAAACGATTGTCGTGCATGATGTCACAACAGACTCGCGCATTGCAGCCGCAGAACGCTTTGCAGATTTGAACATTGGTTCATTCATTAACGTTCCAATTTTCCACGAAAATGAGTGGAAATTTACGCTTGGCGTCTATCATCGGGAGCCGCACAACTGGCGCTGTGACGAAATTGAATTGATGCGCGAGTTAGCTGCACGAATTTGGAATCAGATTGAATGCCTTCGAGCTGAAGCTGCTCTCCGGGAATCGGAAGCAAAGTACCGGATGCTATTCAATTCCATCGACGAGGGCTATTTCCTGGCAGATGTCGTGTTTGACGAGAGCGATCGCCCAGTTGATGTGCTTTATGTAGAGGCAAATCCTGTAGCACGGCGGCTCGTCGGATTCAATTTTGTTGGGAAACGATTGCGTGATCTTGATCCAAGCTACGAAGCCCATTGGTGGGAGACTCTGGGTAGGGTCGTTCAGACGGGGGTTAGCGAACGCCGAGAGTTATATGCAGAACCCCTGAAGGCTTGGTTCGATGTCTATGTCTTCAAGGTTGGTGATGGCGACAGTCACCGGGCTGCTGCGGTCTTCCAGGATGTTAGCGATCGCAAACGAGCTGAACAGGAGCGTGAACAACTCCTCCATCGGGAAAAGGTTGCACGGGAGGCTGCTGAAGCGGCTAGCCGCCTTAAAGATGAGTTTCTAGCCATTCTTTCCCATGAGCTGCGATCGCCTCTGAGCCCAATTCTAGGCTGGACGAAGCTACTACAAAGCGGCAAACTCGACCCAGAGCGGCAAATTGAGGCATTAAAAACGATCGAGCGCAGCGCCAAACTACAATCACAACTGGTCGAAGACCTGCTTGACACTTCCCGCATCATGCGGGGTCGGTTGTCGTTAAGGGCAGCTTCCGTGAGCTTACCCTTTATCATTTCGGCTGCAATCGAAAGCGTACGATTAGCTGCGGAAGCGAAGACTATACAAATCAGGTTTGATGCTGATTCAGCGATCGCCCCCGTTTTTGGCGATGCAGCCCGTTTACAACAGGTTCTATGGAACCTGCTGATGAATGCGGTCAAGTTCACCCCTAATGGCGGAAAAGTCACCATTGAACTCAAGCAAATTAAAGATTGTGCGCAAATTCGGGTGATTGATACCGGAAAGGGGATTCATGCTCAATTCCTGCCATACGCATTTGAGTATTTTCGGCAGGAAGACGGCTCGATGACTCGCCAATATGGTGGATTAGGGTTAGGGTTGGCGATCGTGCGGCAAATTGTGGAATTACATGGGGGAACCGTTAAAGCAGAGAGTTTGGGAGAGAATCAAGGTGCCATCCTGACGGTAAAATTGCCCGTTATGCGGCAATCTACCCTGCATGAAACTGAGTAAACAGAAGCAGGAGTGCTCGCAAAGCCACCACTCCTGCTTCTGGCTGTAGCTATATAAAAGAAGCTTTGAATTTCTTGAGAGTTTGCCAAAAATGGATCAAACAACGGATGAGTGGAAGGGTTGTGAACTGTGTCGACGACGCAGAAATAGCCCTCCGATTAAAGCCGCAACAAAGATAGCCGTGAAATAAATCAACGTAATAAAACGGATATAGAGAGGTGGCGCAACCCCATGAACGTCTACTTCATGGGCAACTTGAATCGGTTGGAAAGAGCGAGAGAAGTTGCCTGGTAAGACAGTTGCGATCACCTGGTGAGGCGCGCCATCAAAAAATTGTGGTTGCCACGTCAACTGACCCGTTGCATCCGGAAAACCTTCAAATGTGAAAACCCGCTCATTGTGCTCCAGAGAATTAATTTGGATTTTTACGGCAACATCAGTAAGCGGGATTTTTGTTGTTGCATCGGTAACTTGCACGGTCTGGGGAGCGAGTTGCCCGACCATAGCCAGGGTATCGCCCGACAATTCCACTTGAATTCCTTCAGATGTTTGGGTGGCAGGGATGGAAGCTGAAGCCGTGCTGGCATGGTCATGGTGCTCTGTCAGCTCCGCACTGATGTTGATCACCAGCAGAATGGCGATCGCCACCACGCATCCCCCACTCAACAACATACGCACAGGCCTAGGGGCCATCTCGCCATCTTGCAGAGACTGATCACCGCCTAGCACCCAACCGCTTCCCAAACCTGCTACCAGTAAAATAGCCGCCAAAATAGCGACGTTGCGGTACTTTACAGGATTTTCAGGTACTGAGAATGACAGGGTCTGCTCGACGGGTTCAAAATCCCCAGCGCGTTGGGGTGTGACCTTTGCCTCCAGATAATAAGTACCCCGAATGGGTAGAGTTTGTTCAAACTGGAGGGTGCCCGATGGGGCGATCGCCTCCATATCCAACAATGTCGTCCCTTCCACAATGGGGAAATCAGATGATAGCCAGGGCGTTTTCGCCGGGGCTAACAAGCGGAGCTGTATCTTAGCATCCGTCAGCGGTTGTTGCTGGGCGTTCATAGCCTGCAACGTCAATTGCACGGGCTCCGTTGCCGGAATGACCTGATTTAGGGGCGGCGTTGTCTGTAACTGTAGGGTAGATTGGGATACAGCGATTGACGAGCTCCATAGCCAACACAATAGACTGGCAGCATTGGCTACCAGGAACAATCCAAAATATTTAGCAAATCTCATAGAACTACGCCAGAAAGCTTGATAACTGAATCGTTAGGCTATCGTTCAGCCGACCCATGTGCTGCACCAGAATTTATGTTGCGAGCGTCGCCTGCCCAAAGGCGATCGAACCTTAAAAGTCGCAGTTCTTAGAGAACTGCGACTTCCTAAATTCAACCCATGAGCCTAGACGTAAAGTTAGCTAGAAAGGCTATTCTTTCGTGCCCTTCGCACACGAGAAAACAACTTTTCAGCCAAACCCTAGTGGCACGCTACGCCCAACGTATCGTGGCGGGTCTGGTGGACGGCATTGTGGGCAGGAGGATAGGTCGAGAAGTAGAACGTCCACAGGGTTAACATACACAACCCGGTAAGCAGACTTGCTTGCACAGGAAGAGACAGCGTAATTTGTTGTGTACGTTTCCAGACTGAAGCTGTATTGACCATGCTCTGTACCTCGCAGATTGGTTGACAGGACGCTGACAGGCATAAAAGGTTCGGCGGGCATCCTGGCTTAGAGCGTCAAAAGCCCATCACAGTTGCGGGACAGCATCGGATTCGCACCGAATTTTCCCCATTGCTTCTAGTGGCTGAGCCCCACTAGAACCGAATTCACTCGTTAAGCAATCTTTAGATTACCACCTCTACTCCCCACCGTCGTTAAGATTCATAAGCCGCCCCACTCAATTAGGACTTACGCATGGTTGTGTGGTGAACCTCGCACACCACACAACCATGCGTAAGTCTAAGACCGTACCCGTGCTTCGTCACGATGATAAAGGATCTGGGTGGTTAAAGCTTGACTCTCCAGTGAACTGTAGCGTTTAGAGTCATGTCATCGGTGCCAGAGCGATCGCCTGAAACCTTCTAAAACAACAATTTCCCAATTGCTACAACCCATGCAGGCTTGATGTCGAGCCTGACAAAGACATGATTTCCACAATCCAAGCCGTTACTGGTAGGAGGTACGTATGAATCGTTTTTTGACCGCGATCGCTACAGTCGCAACTCTCACCCTGATTCAAAGCTGCTCGTCATTAAACACGCAGCAAACAGCAACTACACCATCCACAGAACAACACTCAGATGCTCATGGAACAAGCTCCAATGCTCACAGTAGCCATGCAGTGGAGGAAGATGTTGCTCAAGCAAAATTGATTATGACGGATACGCCTGTTCCCAATCAGGCTATCAATTTAGGCATTCATATTCAGGATGGAAAAGGGGAGGCGATCGCCCAATTCGACACGTTTCAGGAAAAAATAATGCACCTGATTGTCGTCAGCAACGATCTGCAATTTTTCAATCATTTACATCCTCAGTATCAGGGTAATGGGCTCTTTGAAGTGCAGGCACGGTTTCCCAAAGCTGGAGGCTACACTCTATTCAGTGATTACAAACCTAGCGGACACCCAGAGCAGGTTTCGGTGTTAACCACTGAGATTACAGGAGACGTTCAACCACCACCTGATATCCATTTCGATCGCACCCAGACAATTGCCAATACCCACGTTCATCTAGAGCTTTCAGAGGACACAGTGGCAGCAGGCCAAGATATGACACTGACCTTCCACCTGAGCGATCTGGATCGTCAGCCAGTGACAGACTTGCAACCCTACCTGGGTGAAGGTGGGCATTTGGTCATCATACGGCAATCTACTCCCTTAACTAGAGCCAATTACATCCACGCCCATGCAGTTGATGAAACGACTGGCCAGGTGCAGTTTCACACCCAATTTCCTGAACCAGGACGGTACAAATTATGGGGACAGTTCAACCGAAACGGTGAGATTATCACAGCAGAGTTCTGGGTGAACGTCTCCTAAAGCGATGTATCCCGTCTTTAATTGCGTGTGCATGATGGACACACACAATTAAGACATTTTTTGAATGGGTGAAGTGAAACGGGAAACTGTAGTTTCCTGTTTCACTTCACCCATTTACAGCGTTTGAAAAGCGCTGTAAATCTGGTTGTTTTTGTGGGAGCCGCGCGAAGCACGGCTCCCACAAAAACAACTATGGCTGATTCAAGCGCAAAGCGCTGTAATACCGTTTTTATATGAAGCTGCACAGAATGAGAGTGGCGGCGCGTACGCGCCGTCACTCTCATTCTGTGCAGCTTCATGTTGATTTGGTATAACAATACAAGATTAAAGACTTCAGAATCCTATCCGAAGTTTTGGTGAATAGCCCAGGCCAATGCTGAAATTACGTTTCTTGATCATCAAATGATTTCAGAAATTGTCGCAGCAATTGCACCAAGGTTTGTTCTTCCATTGTGCTAAACTGCTCCATCATTTGCTTCTCTTTAGCAAATAGGACAGGCATCACCCGATCCGTTAAATCAATACCCTTCTGTGTGAGTTGAACGCTGACACTGCGGCGATCGCCCGGATCTCGAAGACGCACCACCACACCATCCTGCTCCAGGCGATCAATGCGATTTGTCATGGCTCCCGAGGAGAGCATGAGTAAACCATACAGCTCTGTGGGTTTGAGCTGATAGGGTGGCCCCTGCCGTCGCAAAGTTGCCAACATATCAAAGGACCAGACGTTTAAACCATAGTCTGCCAAAACCTGTTCTCGGCGCTTTTCAAGTAATCGGGCAATGCGAAGAACACGCCCGATCACGGCCAAAGAGGAGACATCAAGCTGGGGAGACTCCTGATGCCACTGCTCCAGGATGTCATCAATGCGATCGCGTTCCTTTTCCATGGGACCATTATATCTTCACGTCGAGATTCTTAACCATTACTTTCACATCAATTATTTTAATACCAAGATAATTAAGCTTAAGACAACTGCGTTAACCCTCGCCCTAGAAGCCTTCAAGACATTCAATCAGAAGGCTCGATCAGGCCATATCCGTCCCAATAACCGGTAGCGCCATGTGGTGAAACGGGCGCGTCGTGCCCGTTTCACCACACTTCATCCACACGTCTGAGATATGACCGAGTAACCAGATCAAAATAGTTGCAAAAGAAGTAGTTGCAATTTCAATTATGTGGTGTTAGTCTGTATTTAGTTGCAAATGCAATCATCACAAACGCAAGCAACTTCCAAATTGTTTCTTATTCGCTTCAACTATCATTCACCTTCATTTCCTAAGGATGTGACCCATGAAACGCATTGCTTCTTCCCTGTCTGTTCTAGCCCTTTCGGTTGCGGTGTTCGCTCCAGTTGCCAACGCTGAAACCTCCGGCGATCGCGAACTCACTTCATTTAATGTGGCGAACTTGGCTTATCAAGGGCGGTTAACGGAGAACGGAATTCCCAGCTACGCTTCTCTAGAAGCCAGTGTTAGCTCTGGCACTATTACGGCTGAGGATGTAATTCAAGCCGCAATTGACTCAGGCCGTTTATCTGAAACCACCCTGCAAAACGACGCTTTTGTAACGGCCGTTGAACGCCAGTTACAAAACCTGGTGGAACAAAACTAGGCGATCGCCATTAAGCCAAGCCGTGGAGTGGGCTCTGTTACCGAATAGAACAGATAAAATACCCATTCCACACGGCACCTGGTTTATCTGCTTCGCGTTGGAGCGATCGCCAGAGTTTGAAATTGTCATTCGCACTTCATTTACCTGTAATCTCTAAGGAACATTCTGATCATGAAACGTATTGCTTCTTCTTTGATGGTTTTGGCGCTTTCTGTGGCAGCATTTGCTCCTGCGGCTCAAGCTGAAAGTAAGCTTTCCTCTTTCAATGTGGCAACCCTGGCCTATCAGGGGCGGTTGACCGACAATGGTATCCCTGGCTATGGTTCTCTGGAAGCGGGTGTGAACTCTGGCACAATTACCGCTGAAGACGTCGTACAAGCAGCGATTGATTCGGGCCGTTTGACCGAAACCACTCTACAAGACACTGAATTTGTCACGGCAGTTGAACGCCACTTGCAAAACCTAGTGGAACATAACTAACGCTCACTGAACACTCCTTATTCGTGTACGTGATACACGAATAAGGAAACCCTCATTCACCTGTAATACCAAGGAACTTTTGATGATGAAACGTCTTATATCTGCCTCTCTCATGGTATTGGCTCTCTCTATGACAGCTTTTACCCCTGTTAAAGCTGAAACGAAACTATCTTCGTTTAATGTGGCAACCCTCGCTTATCAAGGCCAGTTGACGGAACAAGGTATCCCTGGATACGCTTCTTTAGAAGCAGGTGTAAATTCTGGCCGCATCACGGCAGAAGATGTAGTTCAAGCTGCAATTGATGCAGATCGTTTATCTGAAAATACCCTGAAAGATCAGGCTTTTGTCACCGCAGTAGAACGCCATCTGCAAAACCTGGTAGACACCCAATAGGTTAGGGGCGCAGGCCACAAAATTGGATGGTCATGGGATGTGGAATACGCCCTTCAGCGATTCCACATCTTTGTCTTGCAATTTCCGTTGACAAGCAGAAGCAAATTGCCCTTGACCTTCCAGTTCACTGGAACCTTTAGAATGAATCTGTTAGAGTTTCCGTTCAGTTTCACCATTGCGGAACTGAACATAGCGATCTAAATTGACGAGGTTACCATCATGCTCGTTCAGGAAGAACTCAAGCGCATCGGCGCTGTCGCAAAAGAGAGCGGCTTGCCCATCAAAACCATTCGTTATTACGACGAATTGGGTCTGCTCAAAACCTACGGCAGAACTGAAGGTAATTATCGCCTATTCAACTCTGATGTCTTTGGTCGTCTGCGTTTCATCAAACGGGCTCAAAACCTCGGGTTAACGCTTCTGGAAATCAAAGAATTTTTAGAGGTACACGATCAGGGTGATTTGCCCTGTGATCATATCAAAGTGAAGTTGACCGATAAATTAGATGAAATTGAGCAGCAACTTCAACAACTCCAAATTCTAAAGCAGGAGTTGAAGGGTTTGTTATCTGGCTGGGAAGGCGTTCCTAATCACATAGATGAAACCATTTGCCCAATTCTTGAGCGTGTTTAGGAGATTTCTGAGAAACAATATCCCCATTATTTGGAAAAGGCGCGGCTTCGCCGCGCCTTTTCCAAATAATGGGGAAGTTCTTATCTGGAAATCTCCTTAGTACTCATTCAACTAAAGTATATCTAATGTTCTACGTTTTACTTACAGCGCTTTGCGATTGAATCAGTCACGGTTGTTTTTGTGAGAGCCGTGCGAAGCAAGGCTCTCACAAAAACAAGCAGATTTTAAGCGTTTGAAAAGCGCTGTAAGCTAGATGTGGAACATTAAACACATCTCATATTGAAAAGATGTAGGAATGCTTTTTACACTAAGGATTACGAATTAAATAAAGTTCAACATCCACTGTAAAAGCATGGCAGAGGCGGGTTTCCAGGCTGGATTTTGGGTTTTGATTTGTACGAGCTCTTGAACGAAGACCCCCCTTTGGCGATCGCCAAAGGGGGGTCTCATTTCTGTAAACGCTCAGCCAAAGTATCGTGACGAGGACAACTTGCTAGGGCAATCCAGCCTGGGTTTCATCAGAGCCAACGATGCCCACCTTGTGCCGCCACATCAGCTCACCACCATACCAACCACTTGCCACTAGCAGCCCACTAACCACCAGAGAGATGATGAGGCCAAAAGGTAGTACAAAACCAGCTGGATCACCCAAACGCAGGAACCAGTTGATAATAGATAACACGAGAGCAGCGACGTTCAATGCCACGTGAACCCAACCAGCACGGCGTTTGCGAGCGCGGGGAATGCGGATAAAGTCGAACATTCCGGTGACAGCTGCTGCAATGGCCGCTAGGACTCCGGCCCCAAGCAACCAGATAGCAGCTCTGGCCCAGAAGGGATCCTGGGTGAACCAATAGCCAACATCAAACCCAGCAGCAGCGCTCAGAAATCCAATCGGGAAAATCACAATCACAGGGTGAATGGGGTGACCGAGGATAGCGAGAGTGCTGGTAATGCCGCTGCCCCGATATTCCGTCTCGCGGCTGTCGATTAACGGCGGCACACTGGGGTAAGGCACGTTATTAGAAGAATTGGTTTGACGGGCTTCGCGAGTTTCCATTGGGTCTAACTCCGGGTAATGGTATGGCAGGATAAACCGAGAAATTTAAGCAGGCATGACAACGTTTTGGGAACGTTCAACCCGTGCTTAGTGGGAATGGGGGATTTTGGCGATCGCCTCAAACCGTGTCTTGAGCCAATTACCTGCCTCCTTCAGGTTTTGGGTAATAGGCTGCTGGGTATTCAGGAACACACGAGCACAGTTACGGCCTGGTAATCCTGAAATCGAGCCCCCAGGGTGAGTGCCCGCCCCTGTGAGGTAGAGACCTTCGATAGGGGTCTTGTAGTTGGCAATCTCTGGCAACGGGCGGAAGAACACCATCTGATCCAGCGTCATGTCGATATGGTAGTGGTTACCCTTATAGACCCCAAGGCGATCGCTCAACTCGGGCGGGCTCTCGACTCGTCGTGCAATCACCGCATCTTTGACGTTGGGAGCATATTGGGCCAACTTGTCCATGACGCGATCGGCTACTTGGTTCTTCAGCTCATCTGTCCAGCCGGTGCCCTGGTGCCCCGTACCTTCCGCGTCACGGATTTGGTAGGGGGCGAAGAACTCAATCCACAAGGTGTGCTTGCCTTCAGGGGCCATGCTGGGATCGCGCATGGTGGGCACTACAACGTACATGGAAGGGTCGGCATCGGGGATGCGTCCCATCTCAGGCAGGCTATGGGCGTCCTCCACCTGCATGAGAGAATCAGCAATAACGACGGAACCAATCAAGAATTCATCTCGATGGCCGTAAGCTTCAAAGCGAGGAGCTTCTGATAGGGCACAGTCAATTTTGAGGATAGCGTCGTTGTTGTTGACGATGCGCCGTTCCAACCGTTCATAAAGTTTGGGAGCGATCGCCCGAGCATCCTCAGGATCAAGCAATTCCAAAAATAAACGTTGGGCATCAATATTCGAAATCACCGCCTTGGAAGCGCGGTACTCCTGGCCTCCGGCAACGCGAACTCCATCTACATGCCCCTGGTTGTTGATCAACAACCGCTCCACATGCTGATCGCACAAAATAGTGCCGCCATGATCTTGCACCATATTTACCAGAGCTCGGGTCAAAGCACCGGTGCCACCTCGTGGTCGAGCCATGCCGGGGTTATGGCGCAACCCCATCATCATGCCACCGATAGCAATGGTCTTCTGGGAAGGGGGCGCCCCTAGCTCAGAGGCAAGACGGGCCAGGGGTGCTTTCACCAGTTCCGTATCAAACCACTCGTTGAGCGAGTCTTTGGGGCTGGTGAGCATCGTGCGAATCAAATCCAGTGCCTTATCAACACCTCCCACTAATCCCAACAGGTCCTGCATATTGTGCAATCCATAGTTTCCCAGGATGTCAATCACAGACTTGGGCGGGGCATTGAAAACGGGAGTAATGGCCTGGACTAACTGATCCCAAAAGGCCATGTATTCACCGTATTTTTCAGCATCGCGCTGATTATAACGGGCAATTTCAGCACAGGTTTTTTCAATGGATCGATGACCCAGAAAATATTTACCATCGGGTTGAGGGCAAAATAAAACCGGATCACAGAATAGATATTCCAGCCCATATTTTTCGAGTTCTAACTCGTTAACGACTGGGCCCAGATGGATAAATTCATGATCGATCGCACAGAGATTGAAATAAAAACCAGGAGCTTCATCTGGCAAGGACTCTTCCGTCGTCGCCGCGCCACCCGGAATTGATCGCTTTTCTAATAGAAGAACACGATACCCTGCCTTAAGCAGGTATCCGGCACAGACAAGACCGTTATGCCCTGCACCGATGATAATGACATCGTAGTCCTGCATGAATCACATAGTTTATAGTCTGTACTGAATGGTAGAGATATTCATCAAAACTCTGCTCTACCAGGGGTCTGATTCTGCTTTAGAAAAGAGAAATCTAAGGGTTAGAATTACGGGCGATCGCCTACCCCTTTAGAAGGACTCTCACTAAAAAATTCATTGTTTTTAGCAACCTCTACCCGCCAAAATTCCTGCGAATTAGGTCGCTAGGAGGAAGATATTTTTTCTGGGCCGAACTATTCTAAATACAGATCAACAAGAGTTCTAAACTCCCTTAATTAAGTAACTATAAGTATGAGTTCTATGGCTTCTTTAAGCCGTCATAGATCTATCAAAAAAAACTCTTGTGATTTTGTTTTCGACTTTATTGTCGACAATGTTGCTAATAAAGCAAATTGCATTCATTCTCTTAAAAATTTTCGTTAAGTAACATCAAACAAACTGTGATCGCCATGTTGATTTTTCCCAGTCCTACCCCATCTCCTGGCACGGGTGTACCCTCTCCGGAACCCAGCCCCATCCCATTCCCCGATCCCACTCGCGTACCGGAGCCCAGTCCCATCCCCAGCCCAGATCCCGTACCAGAACCCACAACACCCCAACCGGGAGAACCCCTGCCCGTGCCTCCACCTACGCCGCCAGATTTTTAAGGCACAGCGTAGCAAACAGAAGGCAAACACTAAACGCAGCTCTCCCAACTCTTCAAATAGGCTATGGTTTTGAGCGGAAGCCTCAGGTTCCCGCTCAAAACCATCGTTGCTGTTATGCCACCATCGCGACGTCTCATTGGGTTAATTCCTGCGGCAGGGCAGGGGACGCGAATAGGGCCATTGCCTATGAGCAAAGAGCTATTTCCCCTGGGGTTTTGGCCTGCTGATGCAGAGGGAAGGCGATCGCCCCGCGTCGTCGCACACTATCTTCTCGAAAAGATGCAGCGGGCTGGAGCCGAACTGGCCTTAATGATTCTACGTCCCGACAAGTGGGATATTCCAGCATTTCTAGGGGATGGAAGTGCGTTGGGAATACGGTTGGCCTACCTCACAGTGCATGTGCCCTTTGGGGTGCCCTTTAGTCTGAACCAGGCCTATCCCTTCGTGCAGGATGCGACGGTACTGGTTGGCTTTCCCGACGTTTTATTTGCCCCTGACGACGCCTATGGACAGTTGCTGGTCCGGGCACAGGAAACGGGAGCCGATGTAGTGCTGGGCCTTTTCCCAACGGATCAACCTCAAAATGTGGGAGTTGTCGAGTTTGATGAAACAGGTCGAGTTCTTGGAATTTATGAGAAGTCGTCGTTTACGCATCTGCGGTATATGTGGGCGATCGCCCTCTGGCAAGCTTCCTTTACTGAGTTCCTGAACACCTTCGTTGAGGCACGCTTGTATGACCTTGTCGGCAACACCCCCATCCAAACTCTAACCACCCTCCCCAATTACATCGAAATTCCCATTGGGGATGTCATTCAAGCGAGCATCCAAGCAGGGCTACAGGTTGAAGCCGTCGTGTTTGAATCAGGCTGGTTTTTAGACATTGGTACCCCTGCCAACTTGGCAAAGGCTATTCAAATGTTTGGAACAGCATCTCCATAGCAACGCTTCTCGCGTCATTTAAAAATACTCTGGACAGTTTTTCTGAAACCTTTGATTTTGCGCGCGCTTCGCGCGCGCAAAATCAAAGGTTTCAGAAAAACTGTCCGCACTAATGATTTAACAGTATGTTTTTATTGAAATTAGGGCTTACACAAGTCCAGCATTTTTAACAGAGATGCGGCAGTTCTGTAAATATAAAAAGTTGCAGTTCTTCAGGGAACTGCAACTTCTAATTTTTTAGATTCTGAAGCGTTACATAAGCCGAAGTAGCCGTTTAACTTATGCGACTACATTCCCCCAGGACCACCTCCAGGAGGCATCATGCCATTACCGCCTCCAGGAGGCATCATCCCTCCCCCTTGCGAACCACCACTCTGTGGGCCACCCCGCCCAGGGCCGTGCTCCTGAAGTTGAGCTCGTTGCTCATCCGTCAACACATTGCGTCGCTGCTCCATGCTGTTTTGCATGATGGTGCGCAGTTGTTCATGTTGCTCATCGCTCAGCCCCAGGGATTGAATCACCATAGGGAAGGGTTCCCCTGACTCCACGCCTTCCTGGAAATTCTGCCGTTGCTCTGCGGTAAAGACATTGGCAATTTGCTCACGGGTTTCCCGGCGAATCTGTTGCATCTGCTCTTTCTGGGCATCCGTTAGTTCAAACGGTGGCTGCATCATCCCTCCCCTGCCGGGGCCGTTACCTCTAGAACCGGGTTGAGCCTGGCCCTGGGCAGGCGGAGTCTGGTTTTGAGCCGTCCGGGTTTGAGCATCAGCCATTAAGGGAGCGATCGCCAAAGCCAGAGCTGACACACCACCCATCACTGCCGTCATCATCCATTTGCGATTCATACCAATCTCCTGTGAGGAATTCGTTTGATAGTTTTATCGTAGGAAGATAGGGCAGGTGCTTACCTGAAGCAAACGTCACGAGTATACCCGTGACTTTAGTCATGATCGCGCTCCTCAGAGACTACGGTACTGTAGGGATATCGCGTGGTTCATAACCTGTGGAGCGTCCCATTACCCCCCGTAATCATCCCTTCCCATTTCTGCTACATCTGGAATGGGGGTTATTGGCGATCGCCCTCCTCAACGACACATTTCTGCCAGTACCTCCGCCACCACCGCACCATTTTGGGCCGCCGCCACCTTCCTTCCCCGTTATGCAATACATCAGCATCCTGGGGTTTGGTGCTATGGGTCTACGGTTGCCCATACGACTTCCAGTCGCCATTCTCTATACATTGCTGCAGTTTGGCTGGCTGGCTCTGGCTACCATCAGCAGCGGCCAACGGTTACAAGTATTTCCAGTGCTCTACATCGTGCTGGTGATTCGCAGTTGCCTGATGTATCGCTTGCCTGGGCGCATCACCGTAACATTTCTCGCCTTCTGGATGTTTGCTACTCTGACGGCCTTACGGCTGCGGCTGCGAGATTGGGCTCCCTCACCAGAGTTGGGCGATCGCCTGCGTCCCGTTGTCAGCGCCTTTGCCGTGAACTCTCTGCTCACTTTTGGGCTCGCACTGGTCTTCGTGTTATTTCTCGTCAATGCTTTAATGGCCGAGCGGGCCAGTCGCCAGCGATTAGCGGATGCCAATCGCCAGCTGCGTGACTATGCCCTCCGCGTCGAAAACCTTGCGATGTCTCAGGAACGGAACCGCATTGCGCGTGAGATTCACGACTCCCTGGGCCACTCCCTCACGGCCCTCAATCTACAACTGGAAACGGCTCTCAAACTATGGCCTCGCCAACCCGAAAAGGCTCAGCAATTCCTTAAAGAAGCGAAGCAACTCGGCTCAACTGCATTACAGGATGTGCGTCAATCGGTTGCAGCCATGCGTACAGATCCGTTGCAACGGCAGTCGTTGGAAGAGGCGATCGCCACCCTCGCCCGAGACTTTGAAAAAAACACAGGGATTGCTCCCACCTATTCCATCCACCTTTCTCAAAACCTGCCCTCTGATCTCCGCACCAGTCTTTACCGCATTATTCAAGAAGCCCTTACCAACATCGTCAAACACGCTCATGCCAGCGAAGTTACGATTCAACTGCACAACCTACCCACAGGGCTGACCCTCCGCATCATCGACGATGGCCGTGGCTTCGATCCTCAACAAAACTCCACAGGCTTTGGTCTGCAAGGAATGCGCGAACGTGCTTCGACCCTGGGAGGCCAATTCCGAGTACATAGTGCTCCCTATCAGGGCACTACTATCGAGATTGAAATTCCCCCTGAGCTATCCTGATCCAGCTACAGGCATGGAGAAGGCGATCGGTTTCACGTTCCTAAAACACATCCCCTGAAGCAATGCCATGATTCGACTGTTGATTGTGGATGACCAGCACCTGATTCGCCAGGGCCTACGCACACTGCTGGAGATGGAAGCCGACATTGAGGTAGTAGGGGAGGCAGATACGGGCGAGAAGGCAGTACAGCAGGCTGTAGCCCTCCATCCAGATGTCGTTCTGATGGACATCCGCATGCCAGAGATGGACGGCGTTGCCGCGACCGAGATTATCTGCCGTCAGACTCCAGCTTCCAAAGTGCTCGTTCTCACGACCTTCGACGACGATGACTATGTTACGGCCGCCCTCCGCCAAGGGGCTGTTGGCTACCTGCTGAAAGACACCCCCTCCGAAACCCTCGCTGACGCTATCCGCGCCGCTCACCAGGGGTACACCCAACTCAGTCCCGGCATCCTGACAAAACTCACGGTCTACCTCAATACTCCCTCTACCCCACCCCCGCCCCCCGAGCTTCAGCACCTAACCCCCCGCGAACGGGAAGTTCTGAAACTCATTGCCACCGGAGCTAGCAATCGCGAGATTGCAGAGGCACTTTACCTTTCGGAAGGAACCGTGAAGAACCACGTGACAAATCTGCTGGCGCGGTTAAATTTGCGCGATCGCACTCAGGCTGCCCTTTTCGCCCAAACTCACCGCGATGCTCTTTGACCCTTCCTACTTTTGTGTGAAACTTCAGCAATGCTGAGGTTTCACACAAAAGTAGAATTTTTTTTACGCTTTCCCCTGACAAATGCCTAAAAGCAATGTTATATTGTTTTACGCCAGTTGCTGGTGTAGCTCAGCTGGTAGAGCAGCTGATTTGTAATCAGCCGGTCGCAGGTTCAAATCCTGTCACCAGCTTCAAGAAAAGCCAATTTCCACAAGCGTTTTGAGAGAGCTCAAGACGCTTTTGTTTTAGGCGATCGCCCTTTCAACATCCTTTCTGCAACAACGATGTTGCTAAGGGTCTTGTATTGAACGACAGGTTATTTTGTTGGCGATGCTAAGAATGGCATTGCAAGCCGCGTTTTACGTCCATTTTCAGCCTTCATCCCGTGATGCATTTAACGCGATATGCTGCTCTAGCCTTTGTAACGCTTCTTCCAGATGGTTGTATCTCACCTCCAGAAATAAGAATCCCTGCCTTATAGTGAAACGGCCCGTGTCTATAAAGCACGAGCCGTTTCCAGAAGATTGAGGCTAACTTAGCTAGGCGTTCGCTGTTGCTGGGTAACAAACACTCGTTCCACCTAGACCGCAGTAACCCCCTGGATTCTTAGCCAGGTACTGCTGGTGATAGTCTTCTGCATAATAGAACTCCGGAGCATCCAGAATTTCTGTTGTAACCGCAGGATAGCCAGACTCTTTCAACACCTCTTGATAGCGCTGAAGTGAGTCCTCGGCTAGCTTGCGTTGCTCAGGAGAATAAACGTAAATGCCAGAACGGTACTGGGTTCCTACATCATTACCCTGGCGCATTCCCTGGGTTGGGTCGTGACTTTCCCAAAAGACCTTTAGTAAATCCGCATAGCTGAGTTTCTGGGGGTCAAAGACGACCAGCACCACTTCGTTATGCCCGGTCATCCCAGAGCACACTTCCCGATAGGTTGGGTTGGGCGTAGAGCCAGCTGCATAACCGACAGCAGTAGAATAAACACCGGGTTGCTGCCAGAAGCGGCGTTCAGCTCCCCAAAAACATCCCAATCCAAACACCGCTGTCTCCATACCCGCCGGAAACGGAGGCTGAATGGGATTCCCATTCACAAAATGACGATTGGTTACAGGCATTACTTCTGCCCGTCCAGGTAGAGCTTCAGACGGGGACGGTAGATTTAATTTTTTACCGAATCCAAATAAGACCATAGGTTTGTGGGGACGTTTGGCTAATTCCCCTTTATGGTAGAGCATTCTTACAAAGAGCAAAGGGGGGCATTTCCGAACCAATGCCCCCCACAGCTCTACACGTTAATCTTGTGCGTTAAACGCACCGAAATTAACCTGGCGTGAGCTGTACAATTAGCGCACGTTTATCCAGGGATTGCAGCTTACCAGCTTGGCCGATATCCGCGACAATCTTGTCGAGGAGATCGACCGCGCGATCGCGGTTCTGGTTTTCCCGACCCCGAAGTCGAATCTGGAACTTTACAGAATCGCCCTTGCTCAGCCACTCAATTGCTCGCTCAATCCGCAGGTGGTAGTCAGACTCACCCACATTGGGCCGTAGCCGTACTTCTTTGACGGTAGGCCGAGCACTCTGCTTCTGCCGTTTCTTTTGCTGATATTGCAGCTTGCCGTAATCCAAAATTTTCGCGACTGGCACTTCTTTGCCTTCGCCCACCACGACTAGATCCAGACCCGCCTCCCCTGCCATCCGCAAGGCTTCGCGGGTATCTGTCAAACCGTGGTTTGTATTTTCATGGTCAATCAACAGAACTTGAGGAGCTCTAATTTGACGGTTGATCAGTTGTTTTGTAACGATAATGGTGCCCTCCCGCTTTAGGGGATAGTTGTTAGTACACACTACCAGGATAGCGCAGGGAAACTTGCTAAGGCTTTGTTAAACGTCATATCTAACCGTGGATAACCGGCCTCAACAGCGTGGATTTATTCACGATTTATGATCTCGAACCCTGTTCTTTTCAGAAAACCGTGGGCACTCTAAAGGGCGATCGCCTCCCTAAATCCCTAATTCCAGCGTTAGACTGGAGGGAAATAACCTCAAATTCCCCTAGGCTCTTCTGTGTGGTCTCAATTTGTTGGGCTATTATCAGCCAGGTCCAGGGGGTCACTGAAATGTTAGTTTTCGTAGGCTTTGCACACGAAAGTTAATTGCTTTCAGAGCTTTTCGAGCCTCCTTGAAGGGGAAGGAAGAGGGCGATCGCAGGCTGGATGGGCGGGAATCCACCCAATTTTTTGGGGGATTTTGCCGGTCGATAGAGGGCAGCCTGATCGACGTTTGGCATCAAAAAGATTTACAATTATTCAAAGATTGGTACTGTCGCCACAGGCATCCAGAGGTTTTCTCATGCTCCGAGTGGTTTAGCCCCAGCCCGCGCTGGCTATGAAGGACAGCGCCGATTCCCTCTGAGTAAACCTTGAAGGTGATCACCACGCGGTTAGCAGCACCTAACTAGAGAGCAACTATGAAAGACATCACGCGCTATCGAAACATTGGTATCTTCGCGCACGTAGACGCCGGTAAGACCACCACTACCGAACGGATTCTGAAGCTCACCGGGAAAATCCACAAAATCGGTGAAGTTCACGAAGGTGCGGCCACCACTGACTTCATGGTGCAGGAACAAGAGCGGGGGATCACGATTCAATCGGCGGCGACCTCCTGCTTCTGGAAAGATCACCAGTTCAATATTATTGACACCCCCGGTCACGTTGACTTCACCATTGAGGTGTACCGCTCTCTGAAGGTACTGGATGGTGGGGTTGGTGTGTTCTGTGGTTCGGGCGGTGTAGAGCCTCAGTCCGAAACCAACTGGCGCTATGCCAACGATTCCAAAGTCGCCCGCATCATTTATGTCAACAAGCTTGACCGGATGGGCGCTGACTTCTACCGCGTGGTGAAGCAGGTGGAAGACATCCTGGGAGCGAAGCCCCTGGTGATGACCCTGCCCATCGGGGTGGAAAGCACTTTCACCGGTGTAGTTGATGTACTGACTGAGAAAGCTTGGATTTGGGATGACTCTGGCGACCCAGAGAAGTACACCATCGAAGCAGTTCCCGCCGATATGGTCGATCAAGTCGCGAAGTATCGCGAGATGATGATCGAAACGGCTGTGGAGCAGGACGATGAATTGATGGAGAAGTACCTGGAAGGGGAAGAACTCTCTATCGACGAAATCAAGAGCTGTATCCGTAAGGGCACCATCAACCTGTCCTTCTTCCCCACCTACTGCGGTTCCTCCTTCAAGAACAAGGGTGTGCAGCTCGTTCTCGACGGTGTGGTTGATTACCTGCCCAACCCCACGGAAGTGCATCCTCAACCTGAAGTGGATTTGGAAGGAAACGAAACCGGCAAATTTGCCGAAGTTGATCCAGCCAAACCCATGCGAGCTCTGGCATTCAAGATTATGGATGACCGCTTCGGTGCGTTGACCTTCACCCGGATCTACTCCGGTACCCTGAAGAAGGGTGACAACGTGCTCAATACCGCTACTGGTAAGACCGAGCGGATTGGCCGTCTGGTGGAAATGCACGCCGATGACCGGATCGAAATCGATGAAGCCCAGGCGGGTGACATTGTTGCCATCGTAGGTATGAAGAACGTTCAGACGGGTCATACCCTCTGCGATCCCAAGCAACCTGCGACCCTGGAACCGATGGTGTTCCCCGAGCCCGTTATCTCCGTTGCCGTTGCTCCTAAGAAGAAGGGCGAGAACGAGAAGATGGGTATGGCTCTCAGCAAGATGGTGCAGGAAGATCCTTCCTTCCACGTCGAAACTGATCAGGAAAGTGGCGAGTGCATCATCAAAGGGATGGGTGAACTGCACCTGGATATTAAGGTGGACATCCTCAAGCGTACCCACGGCATCGAAGTGGAAGTGGGTAAGCCTCAAGTGGCCTACCGTGAATCCGTCACCAAGACCCTCTCTGATACCTATGTTCACAAGAAGCAGTCAGGTGGATCGGGTCAATACGCCAAGATTGACTACGTCATCGAACCGGGCGAAGCCGGAACAGGCTTCCAGTTTGAGTCTAAGGTTACTGGGGGTAACGTACCTCGGGAATACTGGCCTGCGGTTCAGAAAGGCTTCCAGGCCAGCATCGTCAAGGGTGTACTGGCAGGTTATCCTTGCGTAGACCTGAAGGTCACTCTGACCGATGGTGGCTTCCACCCTGTGGACTCTTCGGCGATCGCCTTCGAAATCGCTGCCCGTGCTGCCTATCGTCAAACCCTACCGAAGGCGGGTCCTCAGTTGCTGGAACCGATCATGAAGATCGACGTGTTCACGCCTGAAGATTACATGGGTGATGTCATCGGTGACCTCAACCGTCGCCGGGGCATGATCCGCTCCCAGGACAAGACCCCCATGGGTGTTCGAGTCAAAGCGGAAGCACCTTTGAGCGAAATGTTCGGTTACATCGGTGACCTGCGGACGATGACGTCCGGTCGTGGTCAGTTCTCCATGGAGTTCTCCCACTACGCGCCCTGCCCCAACAACGTGGCAGAGGTGGTTATCAAGGAAGCCAAAGAGCGTCAGGCAGCGGCGGTATAAAACCCACAACGCGGTATCTAGCGTTAGTGCCTAATTAGGAAAATCCCGAGTAACATCCGTTACTCGGGATTTTTTTTCCTATATCGCATGAGGCCCTAAAGCTTTATCTGGACTTACGCATTTGTGTTGTGGGTGGTGTACTTCGCACACCACCCACAACACAAATGCTCTATACGTGGTGGACTTGCGTAAGTCCTGTTTATTTTTCTTAGGCTAAAAGCGCAAGAAAAATAAAGCTTTAGGGCCTTTGTTTCGAGCTTTAAACTGCACATCACGTCAGGGTAAAACTTGATACCTGATCAAAAGGAACAACGATACTCCTTATGGAAGAGCTTGCTAGCGTACAGGGGGACTAGAATAGCGCTTGCCTGGTTATCGTAGGCACAAATTTTTAAGAAACCGTCTTTATGGGGTAGCAGTTCCGTCAGGCAGGCGTCGTGCTGTTTGAAAGAACTGACCAATCCACGCCTATTCAGACTATTTGGGGTGCGATCGCTTGTCTTCCAAGACTATCTAAACTTTTATCCCCTGGAGAAGTCATGTCACTTGAGAACCTTGGTTTAACCCAGCCAGGAACCTTTTCTGGCGTCATTGCAACCTCGTCTCTGCTGTCTCCAACTCCCTTTTCTGAGCCGTATCCTCAATCCGCTCAAGTTTCCTCCAGTCTTTCAGTCGATCCCGCAGCCCAAGCCTTAATTCATACCCATAGCTCTCGTAGCCTACGCACTATTCGCGGAACCGCCCGCAACGATGTCATCAATACTCAAAACCTGTCCGGTAATATTCGTATTTTGGCCGGAGGAGGGAGCGATCGCCTGATCATCGGCCAGAGCACCATTGCCTATGGGCAAGCTGGCAACGACACTATCGACGCGCGTATAGGCCGTGGGGGCAATACTTTATATGGAGATGATGGAGGCGATCGTCTCTACGCTAGGCAGAACGACATTCTGGTTGGTGGGTTGGGACGGGACAATTTGTGGGGTGGTCTGGGACGCAATCGTTTAAGAGGGGGGGCAGGGGCTGACCGCTTCTGGTTAGCGAACGGCCGCCTACCCAACCAGGCCAATACAGTCCTGGACTTTAAACGGGGCCAGGATCTGTTGATGATTAATCGAGTGCCGGAAGTAACCTCCTTTGCAGATCTAACCCTGGTCCGTCAAGGAGCAAACACCCAGATACGAGCTAAAGGACAGGCGATCGCCACCCTGGTGAACGTGCTTCCCGGTCAACTTGACTACACCAGCTTTTCCTTTTTCCAGGGCACTCCGATTCGGATTAACTTCCAACCCAGTACAGCCCCTGCTCCTCAAGGCTACCGCGTCGATTCTGGGCAAAAATTTACAACTACCCGGCGCTATGGCTGGGTAATTCAAGGGACTCATACCCCACTGGATATGCGCAATCGTATATTCGATCGCAATACCTCTGGCGTTGAGCAACGGTTAGATAGTGGAATTCGGATGCAACCCGGAGGGGAAGCTCGGCCTGGAGCCTGGGAATATGCTCTGGCGAACGGTCGTTATAGTGTGACCGTTAGTGTGGGCGATCGCGCACTCACTTCCACCCACCGAATTCAAGCGGAGGGGGTAACCCTGGTTCCCGGTTTCCGACCCAGTACCCTCGAAAATTACAAACTGGCGACCGCAACCGTTACCGTAGCCGATGGCAAACTCACCTTAAATGCTCAAGGCGGGATTGATACCCGCCTTAATTTTGTCGAAATTATTCCCATCGCACCAGGGCCCCATCCCCGCGTCGTCAGTTCTCCTCTGGCAAACGCCAGCAACGTTAATCGAGGAGCCGCCATCACCATCAGCGACCTGAGTCTTGTGGGGGTTGGTATTGGGGTCGATGGGCGGACTTTGGCTCCCGGTAAAATTCAGCTCTACCGCACTCGGGACAACGCACCTGTGACGAGTGTGGCCAACACCAGCGGCGGAAATGACACGATTGTGATTCAACCTACCGTGCTGCTGGATGCTAATACTCAGTACACGCTGCGCATTACCGATGGCGTCAAGGATGTGGTAGGTCGCTCATTTCTACCCTATAGCCTGACCTTCACCACAGGCACAGCAGTCCCCGATACTTTGGGTGTGAACTTCGATCGCACAGAGGTATTCACCGGAGCACCGATCACCAGTCTGGTCATGAGCCCGAACAACCAATTCCTCTATGCAACCGCCCTGGATGGCCAGGTACGCCGCTGGACAGTAAATGCCCAGGGAGGACTGGCCAATCTCAAGACCTTTACAGTTGCCGGTGGCAGTAGCCCCTTCCCCAATCGGGATGTGATTGGCATTGCCGTTGACCCCACCAACCCGAACGTATTGTGGATATCGCATAATGCTCCCACTGGAACATCATTAACCGAAGATTTCACCGGGAAAATTACCCGGATTACCATCCAGGACAGCACCAATTTCACAGGCATCGCTCAGGACTACGTTGTGGGTTTACCCCGCTCCAGCAAAGAGCATTTCAGCAATAGCCTGCGGTTTGGCCCTGATGGGCTGCTTTACCTGGCCCAGGGAAGTAATACTTCAACGGGATCTCCTGATCCTACCTGGTCGCTACGACCTGAGCGATTATTATCCGCGGCGGTGTTGCAAATTAACCCACGTCTCACCCCTCCCGCAGGCGGTTTCAATGTACAAACCAATAACTACACAACCGATGGTGGGGTGACAACGACAGGGAATTACAACCCCTACGCCGCGAATGCTCCGGTAAAAATCTATGCCACAGGTATCCGTAATGGCTATGATTTTGTCTTCCATAGCAACGGCTCACTCTATGTACCCGGCAATGGGCCAGGGGCGGGCGGCTCAACCCCCGATGACCCAAATACCCCTGCCAATGAAGCTCTCTCTAACGTAGGCAGTCGTCCCGACTATTTGTTCCGTGTTGTGCAGGGAGGCTACTATGGACATCCCAACAGTGCCCGTGGAGAGTACATCCTCAATGGGGGCAATCCTACCAGTGGTGAAGATCCAGGAGAGGTAGTTTCCAGTGGATCGTTTACGGGCTATCCGATTGGCACAGCTCCAGACCCCAACTATCGAGGATCCATCTATACGTTTGGCTTTAGCCGCTCTACCGATGGCATTATTGAATACCAGAGCAATACGTTTGGTGGCGTGCTACGAAATCGTTTGCTAATTACAGAGTACAGCGCAGGGGATGACATTATTGCTCTGACGCTGGACGCTTCTGGTAATGTGGCCGCGAAGAATGTGCTTGCTTCTGGGTTTGCAAATCCCCTAGACCTGATTGAAAACACCGCCACCGGGGACATTTATGTAAACGAGTTATACCCGGGGAACGGCACCATTGGCCGTATCATCCTATTGCGACCAGCGTCGTAATGACGCCGTTGAAAAGAGTTTCTCACAGCACTGGGCGGCTATAGGGGTGTAGCACTGTATATCTGGAGGGGCGATCGCCCCTCACTAAATTTTCACGAAAGAGCGCAGATTTAAGCCCTTCAGTCCGATTAGGTGCTCTCAAGAAACACGCTATGTTTCCTGCATTTTCCGCTAAGGGGAACCGCTTCGCGGTTCCCCTTAGTAGGGAGCTCACACAATTAATGTCACTGAATTGAATGGATGAAATGGGGTGTGGAATTATGCTTCCACACCCCATTTCATCCATTCAATTCAGCGACGGGTAAAACCGAACTCGATAAAATTAAGGGACAAATATTCATCAATTTGTTTGGTTTGGTGCAAGAAGCGCTGCACTAAAAATGTAGCGAGCGATCGCCTCCCCAACGCTATGAAAATCCTGCTGGTAGAAGACGACACCCGCATCGCCCGAGCCCTTGCCGAAGCCCTTACAGATCAGCAATACGCCGTTGATATTGCGACTGATGGCGAAGAAGGCTGGGATATGGCCGAAGCCTACCAATACAGCTTAATCCTGCTAGATTGGATGCTCCCCAAACTAGACGGCATTCAACTCTGCCAACGCTTACGCCAACGTGGCATCCAGACCCCCGTCCTCATCCTCACCGCTAGAGATACCAATACCGATACCGTCATTGGCCTGGATGCAGGTGCCGACGACTACGTTGTCAAGCCCTTCGATCTCAAAGCGTTGATGGCTCGAATTCGGGCCCTACTCCGCCGAAGCAGCTCTACCCTTCCCCCCATTCTGGAGTGGGGTGGTTTACACCTTGATCCGGGTAGCCTGGAGGTGTGGTATGGCGATCGCCCCCTCACCCTCACCCCCAAAGAGTACCAACTACTTGAATTGTTTTTGCGTCAAAGCCACCGAACCCTCAGCCGAAGCAGTATTCTCGAGCAACTCTGGGCTTCGGAAACCACACCCGGAGAGGAAACCGTAAAAGTGCATATCCGGTCTCTGCGGCAAAAGTTAGCTGCCGCGGGCGCACCAGACTTCATTGAAACCGTCTATGGTTTGGGGTACCGTCTCAAACCAGCCGGTCAAGATTCAGGAAGTTAAAAACATTGATCCTCGTCCACACTGAGAAACAATAACCGTGTGGCTCAAATCATGGGCTTTGAAGAAGCTTAGCAACTGTTATGATTCCAGATTCTGTTCGCATTAGCCCCCAGTTCAAAGCACTACGATGGCGCTTGCTGTTGTCATCACTGGGAGTTATTGGCGGCACTCTGGCCGCTTTTGGGGCCGTGGTACACCATGTCGTTGCCCTCAATCTAGAGCAACAATCGGACCACGACTTGTCGCTGTTAGCCGATGCCGCAGCTCATAGCCTGCCCGACATCCTGGCAAGTCGCCACACGTCCATTCCAGCTAGCATTCTCGATAATGATGGCGATTTGGATATTTCCTGGCAGAAACTCCAACAAGAACACCAAGCCGTCGAATGGTTTGATACCCAGGGACAGCTAGTGGGACAATCAGGAAATCCTTTGTTGACAATACCGTTTAAGCCTCTACAGCAACAGTCTACAAATACCCGGAAGAACGAAAACGAGGACGATGCAGCAGCAGGTCAAGATATTGATGGTGACGGCACGCTAGACGGATTAATTCATCAATTAACTGTGCCAGTTTACTCAGAAGCTCGTACTAAAACAAAACCAGTGCTGCAAGGGTATGTACGCGTTAGCGCATTGGATGGGGAGATCGCCGCTGAGTTAAAAAGACTCCGTTCAGGCCTGCAATGGGGTAGTTTGCTGGCTTTAGGGTTATCGGCAGTTGGGGGATGGTGGTTAGTGCGACAATCACTTCAACCCATCGAAGCCAGTATGCAACAACTCAAGCAGTTCACAGCAGACGCCTCCCATGAACTGCGTACACCACTGACTGTCATTAAAACCTCCGTAGATGTAATCCAAAGTCATCCTGAGCGGGTAGATGTAGCAGATTTGCCAAAATTGGAGGCGATCGCCAGTGCTACTCGTCAAATGAGCCAACTGGTGGACGATTTACTATGGTTAACCCGATCTGATCAAATCACCGACAACCAATCTACTGCGTTGACCTTTCCCATCGACGAGTTACTGGAGGAGGTAGTTGATCAGTATGCACCTGAGGCTGAGCAACGCTGCATCACTTTCAAGGCAGTGCTACAGGCCGACACAATGGTATACGGCGATCCCTACTCTTTAAAGCGTCTGATGACTAACCTCGTGACCAATGCCCTGTATTACACGCCGAAGGGCGGGACCGTCACCTTGTCATCCCAGGAAGAACATAATTGGGTCGTCATTAACGTACAGGATACTGGCATTGGTATCGCGGCCGAGAGCCTACCGTTTGTATTTGATCGCTTTTGGCGTGCAGATCAAGCTCGAGCCCAACGTGAAGAAGGCTCAGGGTTAGGGTTAGCGATCGCTCAGGCGATCGCTAATTGTCACAGCGGAGAAATCACCGTGACCAGTGAACAGGGTAAAGGTAGCTGCTTTCAGGTCACTCTGCCAACAGCTTAATCAGCTTGTTAAGAGACTTGCCTCAGTACAGAAAAAATTAAGTGCAGTGTACGCACAACAAACCAATGTGTAAGAGAACATGTTGAGAGCGCCCCTCTCCAAAAGCCAACCTACCTTTAGGGTGATCTTCTATTTCTTCCCGAGTTCTTTACTAGCACTTTTCTATTGTTGAGAAAGTTCACGCAAACCGTCTTAAACAGGAGCAAGTTATGAGATTCAAGCATGTACTTTTGCTGTGTGCAATCGGCGTTTTCTCATTGACTGGATGTGGTAAAACGGAAACAGCAAGCACCACACCTGCCCCTGCATCCAACACAACAACGCAGGCTCAACCTGAAGAAACTGGAACGACACAATCAGCTCAAGCTCAAAGTGAGTATTCTCAACTACTTAGGGTTGTCAGACAAACAAGAGCAGACATTAAAGCCAAAAAGCTTCAAAAAGCTCGGCAAGAGTTTGAGAAATTTGAAGACGTTTGGAGCCCTGTTGAAGATAGCGTCAAAGCAAAATCTTCAGAAAGTTATGATGCCATTGAAGCCGATATAGATCGCGTTACAGCTGCACTAGAAGCATCTCGGCCAGGACAAGCTCTAACGGCTCTTCAATCTCTTAGAACTCATATTCAGGGAATTCCAAGCTCTTAATTCCAGGAGCTAATTGGAAAATATTTACATACTGTTTTTGTGCAAAACAGGCCTGTAAGAAATTAGATGCACCTGAGGAAGTAGATATTAGGGCGAATCGTAATTCGCCCTCCCCATCACTCTGAGATGGAATTATAGATCCCTTTTTACCTCTGTAAAACTTGACCCGCAGAACCAAGAAAACGCCTATTTCTCCCTAGTCTTTAGAAATGGAGACCTTTTATGCAGCGTACCTTCCGCAAGTATCATCGGGCGATCGCACTCATTATTTCACTCCCTATTCTGCTGACAGTTCTGACGGGAATACTGGCTACCTTCGTGCGGGAATGGGGCTTGAGCCTGGGTGTATCGTCAGGCTGGTTACTGAAGATTCATACAGGGGAGATCTTCAATTTGGAAGGCATTTATCCCATTCTCGATGGAGTGGGTTTGTTGGGATTAGTGGTTACTGGATTAAGTATGTCAGGGATATTTAAACGCAAAAAGCAAAAACCTGCTAGATAGTCATATTTCATCCAGTATTCCTACAGAATTTGTGGCGGCAGATTTGAGAAGTGAGGTGAGCATATATCGAGTCACAAGAATTTTCGAGCGTTGCACGATGCACGGCACTTAAAAACGTTCTTAACTCAACCTCAGATCACTCAGGAAATGTCTAAAAATCACAAATTAAGCAACCTGTTATTCCTCTTGTAGAAGTGGTAGCTTTGCTATTACTTCTACAAGAGGAATAACAGGTTATTCAGTACAAATCTTGATCATTCAGGACTTACGCAATTTTGCTATATCTAATACATTTTTATTGGGTGTAGTGTGCTTCATCCACTGCACCTGATGAAAATGTCTAAATTCTGAACCTAGGATGTGTAGCTATGCAGAAACTGCATGCTACTCCTCAAGATAGAGAGTTAGTCCTCCCTAAGTCAGAAGCCTCTTCAAAAGAAAGCTCTTAGATTTACGCCTCTAGCAGGGCGACAAAAGTCCTGGCTTCAAGTTCATCAAAGCTTTATTAATACCTCCTGGGTCTTCATCATTTCTATACAGAAAATGCCAATTTCTGCATTAATCTGACGAAGAGATTCAGTGTTTTTGCTGAAAAAATTGAGCGTTACACGGTTGTACGGCGAAACGATTTGATTGCTTGCACCTTGAAGGATGAATCAGGCTTGAATAGAACCCTGAAATTCCATAAGACTCCGTTCGAGCGACTGGCATAGATTCTTGAACTGATACGCAGTACTCCAAAAACAAAATTTGTCATCCTCTGAATACTTGGCACAGCCCTAACCTTTCAGCCGTTGGTTGCGAGTTAGGTCAATAGCCATGTTCGGCCGTGCCTACGTCACTTCTATTGAATTAGAGCCATGGTAGAAACTCCTACAAAGCCCTCCTCCCTCATTCCGCCTATCGCGGCATCTCATTCGATTGCATATCCATTTCCTGAAGAAGAGCGATCGCCTGCCCTCTGGCAACGTCTAGCGATCGCAGCGGCTTGTTTAGGGCTTGGGTTCGCTGCCGTCAGTACAGGTTCCGCGTCCATTTTGTACCGTCTAACTCACACCACGGTTCGAGAAGGTTTGGTTACAGGGCGATTGGTACGATTGCAAACCCCCATGGAGGGCGAAATTAAAGACTTCTTCGCGAGTTCTGGGGTTGATGTGCAATCGGGACAGGTGCTGGCACGGGTCGTTCCTGGGCAGCAACAGCAGCAGACCCTTTTGCAACTACAAGGGGATGTTGCTGAAAAAACAACTCAACTGGCAGCCGCCCGTCAATTATTGGATTTGCTCACAAACCAACTGCAAAGCCTGGAGCAGCAGGAAAAGGCATTGCAAGAGGTGAATACGGCGATCGCTTCCGATGACGTAACTCAACATCAAGCAATGGTGTCTGCTGCCCTGGCACGAGCAACCGCTGCTCAAGCCGATTTTGAGCGCTATCAACAACTTTTGGCAGCGGGTGTAGTTTCTCAGCAACAGGTCGATCATCTACGAGCCGAGTGGGAAGCCGCTCAAGCGGCCGTTGAACAGACCCAAGCCGGGGCCAGCAGTGCTGTAACCAAACGTGATGCAACCCAACAGGGCATTGGCATCAGAACCGGTGAAAACCAACAAGAGCAACGGATGGCTTTGATGCAGAGCATCCAAACTCAAGCGGCTATCGTCCGAACTCTTTCCGCCCAACTGGAGACCAGCCAGAAGCAACTAAAACAGACCCAGGCCGCCTATGGCAGCCGCGAAGCCCTTGAAGTCAAGGCTCCTTTTTCAGGAGTCATTTACAGCACTGAGCGGGAAACGGGTGAACAAGTGAGCCGTCCAGATGTGCTGCTGACCCTGCTGGATTGCAATACCCTTTGGGTCGAAGTGCTGGTCAGCGCCCAGCAAGCTCATCAGATTGATCCCCAAAGACCCGTGCGGGTGCAATTGGCAAATACCGCAGAAACCGTTATGGGAGATGTGGAATTGATAGAAGCCATTAGCCGCGCTGATCTGGTTAAGGACCAGACGCAAGCATTAACCCCCGCTATTCCAGAGCATTTAGTCGGGCAACCGTTAACTCGCATTCGGGTCTCCCTGCCGCCTAACGCTGAGCAATCTCAGGCCCAGCAGTTGTGTGGGGTAGGTCAGGCAGCTCAATTAACTTTTGGCTTGAAAGGGTTGATTCGCCGATAAGTCTCCTCTTCCGTGCCCGTTAGACATTGCCTATCTAGCTACGTCTTACCTCCTCCCATCAGGGTTGCAGTTCTTGCCGCTCATTCACGATCTTGAACCTCTATGGTTATCTCTTCTGCAAAACCGCAAAACTCCCTGAGTGCCCAACTCAACTTCCTGGCTTTTTTGTCCTTTTCACTGTGTGGATTGATTGGCTTATCCCTGCTGCGATCGAGCCAAACACCTATCTGGGACGTGTTTGGCATGGTGGGATTAGGCACCATTGGAATCTTTCGCTGGAGTTTGTTCTTGTGGAGAGTGTTGCGATCGCGCTTCTACCTCCACTGGGTCTTTCCGCGTTGGCGACGAAAGGCGGAGCAAATTCCGGTGGAATATCTACCGCCTATGTGTTTTCTGGTGCCCACCTACCGGGAGCAGCATTGGATCACTGAGCGTGTGTTTCGGGCGATCGTACAGGAGGCCAAAACCCTGGCTCAACCTGTAACCCTGCTCGTTAACAGCAGTGGTGATGAAGAAAATGCGGCCATTCGAGCCATTCTTGAAACTGAAGATCCGGGTTTGCAGCACATCCGCCTGATCCAAATGACCCAGAAGGATGGCAAACGCAAGGCTATGGCTGATGCCTTACGCGTCCTCGCGACCCTTAACCTTCCGCCAGATACGGTTGTCGCTCTCATGGACGGGGATTCGGAATTAGCTCCCGGTACCCTCCGACTCTGTCTGCCATTTTTCCGGATGTTTCCCAAAGTAGGTGCTTTGACAACAGATGAATTGCCGGTTGTCAAAGGCTCACCCATATTTTCCGAATGGTTTCATCTGCGCTTTGCTCAACGGCATTACCAGATGTGCTCCGACTCCCTGGATCGCAAAGTGATGTGTCTAACCGGGCGATTCTCGCTGTTTCGAGCCGAAGCTGCCTTTGCCCCCAGCTTTGCCGATCGCCTCGAAAACGACACATTGGATGACTGGCTCTGGGGCCGCTTCAAGTTCTTATCAGGAGATGACAAGAGTACCTGGTTCTGGCTTTTGCAACGTCGGTATGACATGCTCTACATTCCCGATGCACTTGTATATTCCATCGAAACGATTTCGGGTTCTGTGGTGGATCGGGCCTACCAGAATATGCGGCGCTGGTACGGCAATATGTTGCGGAGTAACGGGCGGGCGCTCGCTCTCGGCCCCAATGTCACTGGCTGGTACATCTGGTACAACCTGCTCGATCAGCGCATTAGCATTTGGACTTGCTTGCTCACCCCTGGCTTCTTGGTCGGTTCCTTACTAACTGCTAACTGGCAGGCGGCAGGCGTCATCATCGCTTGGATTTTATTTAGCCGACCGCTGATGCTAGCAATTGTCTTTTGGGGCCGGGTATCTCACCTCAAACCTATCCATCTACCCATTCTATTAGCCAGCCAGTGGGGCTCCTCCCTGGTTAAGATTTGGACCCAAATGAATCTAGCCACCCAGAGCTGGACGAATCGGGGAAACCAGAGCATTTCAGCCGAGGGAGCTGGGATGACGCGCCGAGTCAAGCTGGGCACCTCACGTTTTTTGGTTTACAGCCAGGTGTTTAGCTTTGCGATTCTGGTTGGTTGGCTCACAGGTATCGTCAATCCCACATGGGATCTAGCAGGGCTATGGCTGCTCCATGACACTCACCACCAGCCCACAACCCTGGTAGTGGATGTCGGCCAGGCCCAGAAGGACGGCAAAACCAAACACACCATTATCCCCAACGACGGCAAAGATGATGCCGCTGCCCTACAAACCCTCATCGCAGCTTTGCCAGCCGACCAACCGGTGCAACTCAATCTTCCCATCGGTGAAATTGATCTCGCTCGCCCCCTGGAAGTCAACCGCAGTAATCTGACCTTGAAGGGCCACGGGGTCGGGCGTACGATTCTCGTAACCCACACCGACACGACTGCCGAGGCAGCCCTCATCGTACGTCCCGCTCAAGCCCTCGAAGTGAGCACGAACCAGAACGGCATGGCCCCACCCCCAACAACACTTCAAAATGTGCAACTGAGCGGCTTTACCTTACGCCCGCCGGAACGCTTAGCTAACCTCTCAGAAGCGCCCACAATTGTGCTTCAGAGTGTTGACGACTCTTCCGTGAAAAACCTGCGAGTGGAAGGAGGAAAAACTCACAAAGGGGATGAGGAAGCGCGATCGCCCGTCATCCTACGCCACACTCAAAATATCGCGATCGAATACGTAAGCGCTGAGTAATCGAAAATGATTAAGTACGGTGGTGTGGGGCACTTCGTGCCCCACACCACCGTTGCTGTACTTAACGCATTTGCACGCTATAGAGCCTGGAGGACAGCACCTCGGCTTACGGGCCGGCTACTGTGTATACATATAGCTGAAAGGATTTTCTTTTCGTGCGCTTCGCGCACGGAAAGACAACTTTAAGGCGTTTTGGGTCGAGATGCACCTAACATCAAGACATCAGCCCTTTTGCTTTACTGAGCCTGATTTCCAGCGGACACCGAGAAATCTGCAAAGTCAATATAAACATCCTGCGGCGTTGCCCAGGATGAATCATTGCCGCCAAAAAAAGTTGAGAAAAACAATCCGTTGATTTGCAACCGATCTACCGTCCGAAATCTCAACCCACCTTGATTCAACACCAACGCCCCATCAAACCAAACCCTGATCTGTCCATTGGCAGCATTCGGCTGGTTCAACGTCACCTCCTGCTCAATGCGATGCCACACGCCCGGTCTAAAGCGCCAACTCCCACGGCCAATGGACGTCCCATAGTCTCTACTGGTCGGTAGGTAAGCATATACCTCCCCCTCCCCTTGCCTGCGCCACATCAATCGCGTCGAAAACCCATCTGTCCCATCCGGGTTGTCTCCTCCGCTAGCTCCCTCGCCGCCAAACAATCCTGGCAGTTTTCCCCCCTTCACAAAATCAAAGTTCTCAGAAAACCGCACGTAATAGCTCAGTCGCAAACGGTTCTGAGGGGCAATGCCCAGGTTGGCGTAAAATTGTGCGCCTCCAGAAGGAGCACCATCCTGCCGGGTCGCGGCCGGGCTGGCTGAGCCCGCCGGGTAATGCACTCGTATCACCTGACCAAACCGTCCATCTGGATCAGCCATCACTTCCAGGTTCTCTAGACCCCAACTGCCCTGTGGTTGCAAGCCCCAAGCTTCTAACGAATTGGGATTGACCAGGTCGCCCCGCCAGAGAGTTGTGGTGCGATCGCGCCCCCCTGCCACATCTGTCGATTCCTCAGCCAGGGTCAAAGGAACTTTAAAGAACGTACAACCGCTGAGCGGTAAAACAATCAGGGTCATCCCTATTAAGCAACGGGAAATACGGCCTACTTTCTTGGATAAAAAGAGCTTCTGAACCCGTAGCTGCTCTAAATGAGGGAGCCGAGAGGCGTTTTCCAGAACCCCAGCAAACCCATCGTTCACACTAGTTTCTGGCATAGGATCTCGCCTGAAGTAAGAGTTGATGTAAGACAGGGTTGTTACATTCTAAAGCTCTAGAGGAAATTGCCCTGTCTTCACCCGTAGGCTGTCATCCTGCCAACAGCGAATATAAGAGTCTAAAGGTAGAGATTGGTTTACGAGCCCTGCCCTTACGCCCCGTGATACCGTGTCATCAGCACGGGCAAATGATCAAATCCATCTACCCCAATGACCGGCACCAGGTTGGAGCGGCAGGAATTTAGCAGCGTTGCGAAATTCTCTGCTCCAAGCTGGCCTCTCAAAATCGTTAAAAGCGCCGCAGGTTTTTCCCAAAGGACATTACCCCGCTGCTCCAGCAGGTACATGCCCAGGCAAGCATGGCACACGGCCAGTTCCGTCTGTTGCAACTGGTAGCAAGCTTCCGCTAAATAGGCATGGCTAAGCCCCTGCAGATCGCGATCGCCCACCCGCGACGCCATCACGACCCCTTGTTCTAGAGCCTGCTTTGCCTGAGGAAACTGCTCAGTCAGCGTATAAGCAATCCCTAACCCCACTGCACACAGGGCTAAGTTCTGCACATCATCCTTGTCGGCCAGTTTTTGTGCCCGTTCCAGGCCCTGAATGGGAAGTTCTAGATCATCCGGGGTCACAGCCTCGTCCTGTTGTCGCAGGGCCATGACCTGGCTGTAGCCAAGGCTAGCAAGGGCATTGGCTTCGCCCTGGCGATCGCCCACTTGCCGTGCCAAAATCAGCGCATACTGGGCATGATTCGTCGCTTCCTCATAATCTTTGCGGTAGAGGCTCAAACGGCTGAAATGATTGAGGTTGGCAATTTCACAACGCTGGTCCTTTGCCTGCCGGGCCAGTTCTAGAGCTTCCCGATGTAGCAGCAATGCCCGCTCATGTTGTCCCAACAACCGTTGCGAATACCCCAATACAGTGAGAATGCGAGCCTTCTCCTGAACGTTCTCCACCACCTGAAGCGGCTGGTCCAGGTAAGCAATGGTTTCACGGAACCCTTCCCCTGAAAAGGATGCAAACACACCACCGTAAAGCGGGAAATTGTCGCGGCGGGCAAAGGTACGAAGGATTTGTAGCGCGCTCTGGAAGGAAGCCTGAGAAAACGCTCGCCGATGATGCTCTGGCAAAGCCGATGCCTGCTGAAAGCCAGCACTCAGCTCACACCAAATAACCGAAAACACGAGGAAGGTTACCCCAGCTAAGTGCTGCCCTCCCTGGATGCTGTAGGGTTGCTTATCTAACCAGGCAACCAGACCATTTTGCAACCCTCGCAACACCACCATCAGTTCTACCCAACCGCTGCTATCCAAATCGGTACAGTTGCCAGCAAAGAGGATGGCAGGCTGGTTCTGCAACTGCCCCTCGAATAGGGCTTGAAGGGTCGGGCGACCTACCTGAGTAGCCCAGGTCTTCCAGGGGCCGTACACCACCTGAGACGATTCAAACCCTACCGCTTGTTGAGATTCATACATCCAACTGACGATATGAGGCTCTAAGCGCTGGTAGGACTCCAAGCCTCGTTTTAGCCCAGTGGCTAATTGTTGTAGTTCAAAGGCTTCCGCCGGATCTGCTGTCTGCTCGGCAGCTTGCTGTAAGGCTTTGGCCAGTTGCTGAATTTGAGATTGGTTGAAGCCGTGGCCCTGGTTCGGATCAAGTGCCTGATTCAGCACAGTCAGCCGCTCAGCCGGGTCAGCGGTACGAATTTGTTGAACGGCTGAGGCGCTAGCATCCTGTGCCTGCCGCTGCTTCTGCCACTTCTCCCAGGCAGCGTGGAGCTTTTTCAAAGCTCGCAGCTTACGCGTTGCTTTGGCCTGCTTGAGTTCGTCGGTTTCAGCGTTAACGGTCTGCTGAAGGCTTTGTAATTGTTCGTCTAAAATCCGCTCAAAAATTTCTCCGGTACCGGCTTCAATCTGCTCGGTTAGCAGGCGCTCTAGCTGAGCCTCTGACTGGATACGACCCGCCAGAGTTTCGGTGATAACATGCTCAAGGAAAGTGTTGTAGCGATCGCGCACCATCAATTCCTCATGGGAAGCTATTGTCTCCAGACTAACAGAGACAACCCAACAAGGGTCGGTTGGCCAAGCTAGCCGCCTGCCAAAATTTTGTGTAGAGGCAAAAATACGAACCAGGCACTAAAGCAGGAAAAATTGCATGAGCAGCCCAGCGACGGAACCCAGGAAGCTCATAAAACGACCATTGCGGCGATCGCGCTCCTCCTGAGCAATGGCTTCTGATTGGGCCTCCTGAAGATCTTGAATACCTGATACGAACTGAGCCGCAGTTTGCTGCCCACGATTACTGCCTAGCGTCACATAGAGACGTTCTGCCCGATTGCCATCCTCAATGGCCCCTTCCCAGTCATTGGTCCGGAAGCGCATAATACCTCGTGCCAGGTAAGCTCCCGCCAGTTCAGGCTCCAACTCAATGGCATGGTTCAAGTATTGAATAGCCCCCTGGTAATTACCCCGTTGCCCCTCGACCAATGCCCAGCGATAGTACCCCTCGGCTGGCAAAATACGCTGAGGTAAACCAAAGGCTCCATGCAGTTGAGTTCCCTCCAGCCGGGCACCAACCAAATTGGCATCACTCAGGTAAGCCTCGCGAAGATCAGCACCTTGCAGGTTGGCTCCACTCAGGTCAGCTCCGGTCAGGTCAGCACTGGTCAACACGGCTCCCCGTAGGTTGGCCCCCCGTAGGTTGGCATTACGTAGATTAGCCCGCGACAGGTTAGCCTCACTGAGATCAGCGTTGCTGAGATCAGCCCCTTCTAGGTCACCATAGACCAGGCCAGACCGCCGTAAGTCGCATTGCTGACAGGCACGAGTGCTCATCAATTGCCGCAGATGGGTCAGGTTCTCGGCCTGAGCCGGAGCGGCTAGACCCAAGGGCACAACGACCGCTAGGGCTGCCAGGAAGGAAAGGGATTTATGCATGAAGAGGCTCCGAGCACAGTAGGACATCCGTCACTGAGTAAAATACAGCACGGTCTGACTGAATTTGCATTCAGGATAACCTCCACACCGGAGATTTTGACAAGATCATTTTCAAGCTATTAGGAGGGAAACCTGCGGTTTCCCTCCTAATAGCTTTGATCGCGTTAGTTATGACATCAGGAGTAAGTGGGAGCATTGTTCCCACTCACTCCTGATGTCATAACTAACGCGACACTAGCAATAATACACATCACAATTTAGCCAGAGCCATATCCAAAATGATATTGGCAGTGCGATCGCACACTCCCGGCTCTCCCATAGCCTGACGCACCCGTTCGTAGTCGGCTAACATCTTTTGACGGCGAGCGCCGGCTAACAGAGGCAACGCTTCCTGAACAATCGCGTCTGGGGTTGCCAGTTCCTGTAATAGCTCTGGCACAATTCCTTCCATCAGCACCAAATTGGGCGGTGACATAAAAGGAATTTTGAAATTCAATAGCTTACGCGCAACCCAGGCTGTGAGCGGATTGACTCGATACAGCACTACCTGGGGCACATTCATCAACGCAATTTCTAAATTGACCGTACCGGATTTCGTAATGGCCAGGTCGGCAGCTGCAATCACTGTTTGGGAGGGATGCTCTACCACCGCCGCCCGCAAACCATACTGCTGAACTGCTGACTCTAGTTTTGGACGGAACCCCTCTTGACTAACGGGAATCCAGAACCGCGCCTGTGGCACCTGGGCCTGTAACCGTTGAGCCGCTTCGGCAATAACCGGCAATAGATACGTGAGTTCTTGGCGGCGCGAAGCGGGGAGTAAGGCGATCGCCAACTCATCCGGTGCAATCCCTAATGCTTTCCGAGCCTGCTCACGACTGGGAAACTGAGCCATCTGATCAATCAGGGGATGCCCCACGTGGGTAACATTCCCACCCCACTTTTGATAGTGAGTTGCTTCCTGGGGAAATACTGCAAGAATGCGATCGCTCAGGTTCACGACCCCTAAAGTATTCGCGTTGCCTACAGCCCAAACCCATTCCTGAGGGGCAATGTAGTAAACCGTGGGCACCTCAGGCAGATGCTTACGCGTAAACTTGCCAATCGAGAGATTAGGGCTGAGGTAATCGACCATAACCACAGCGTCTGGGGGATTCTGCTTCAAGTAGTTCTTAGCCCTACCCTGCACCTGCAAGGTGGGCAGCACATAGGGAAGGGCTTCAAAAATACCGATCGCTCCAATGGCCAGGGTGTTGCCGACCAGAGTGGCCCCTGCGGCCGCCATGCGATCGCCCCCCAAAGCCAAAATCTCCAGCTCAACGCCTCGCTTCTCTGCTTGCCGCCGCAATGCAGATACCAACAATGCGCCCTGAAGATCTCCTGAGACTTCTCCTGTACTGATAAAAAGCTTAACCATCAGTCGTCATGGTGTAGCCGTGACGAACGGCGGCCCGGAATCACGCCTCGACGGCCTTGTTGTTGCGATCGCCAGAGGAATTGATGCAGATGGTGAATATGTTCGTTATCCGCCAGCAACTCTAACTCCTGCAATGCCTGGCTAAAGGGCAAGCCTGACCGATACAGCAGACGGTAAGCCTTTTTCAGCAGTGGGATTTCTGGAGCCATCCCCGCTCGCTTTAGCCCAACCAGATTGAGCGATCGCACCTGGGATGGGTTGCCCTCCACCAGCATGTAGGGTGGCACATCCCGCTCAATACGGCTCATGCCTCCCACCATGGAGTAGCGGCCAATGTGAACAAACTGATGCACACCCAGCACTCCACTCAGACGCGCTCGGGATTCGATATGCACATGACCCGAAAGGGAAACGGCATTAGAGATAATCACGTGATCGCCAATAATGCAGTTATGGCCTACATGCACGTAGGCCATCAGCATATTGCCATCGCCGATGATAGTCGCTTCCCCGGCATGGGTAGCCCGATGGATTGTGACATACTCTCGGATGACGTTGTGATCACCAATTTGTACCAGGGCGGTCGAGCCGTCATACTTCAAATCCTGGGGCTCAGAGCCGATGACAGCTCCGGCAAAGATTTGATTATGTGCCCCAATTTCTGTCCAGCCATCCAGAACGACATGAGGGCCGATGACTGTATCAGGCCCGACCTTGACCTGGCTGCCAATCACTGCATAGGCACCGACCTGAACCGTCGGGTGCAGCTCAGCTTTGGGATGAATAACAGCGGTAGGGTGGATGAGGGTAGCCAAGTAGGTTACGAGGGGTTGCTAAAGATTTTCGGACTGCAAAAACGTGTGAGGGTTATTCAACAATAAACCAGCTCCAGAGGCCAGTCTGTTACTCATCCACCAGGGAGAACATTAATTTACCCTGGGCTGCTAGTTGCCCATCCACCTCGGCACGGCCTTCCATCCAGCCAAACTTGCGATGCTTAATCCGCAACAGCTCAACTGTCATAACGAGCTGATCACCAGGAACCACCGGACGACGGAACCGAACATCATCGATACCGGCGAACATGAATAGACCGACCGGAATATCAGGCAGTTGCGTCAGCACGACACCCCCGACTTGAGCCATAGCCTCAATAATCAGAACCCCTGGCATAATCGGGCGACCCGGAAAATGCCCTTGGAAATGAGGCTCATTAAACGTCACATTCTTAATGCCAACCGCCCGCTTTTCGGGAACAAACTCAATAATGCGATCGACCAGAGAAAAGGGATAGCGATGGGGCAGCAACCGCTGAATATCTTCAACAGAAAATATGCAGGGATAAGGCTCACGATTGGATGCTGGGGCTTCTTTTTCGCCCACATGGGGAGGATTGTCGGCCTGGATATCGGTATGCAAATCAGTCAGGATGGACATGGGTGAATCGCTCAAAAAGACAGGGAAAACGGCTGGATTGCTTACAAAACGGGCATCAAGGTAATCAGTTGCTGAGCCAGACGGGTATGCAACTGATGACTGGCCTTGTAGGCCAGATAGTGGGCCTGGGGAAATATCCCAACCAAACTTAAATCCCCTACTAAGTCTAAAAGTTTATGACGCACTGGCTCATTTGAAAATCGCAGGGGAGGGTTGAGCCAGCCATCCGGACCACAGACCAGAGCATTATCAAGGCTTCCTCCCTTAATTAAACCCACAGCTTGCAGATGCTCAATCTGGTGAGCCAGGCCAAAGGTACGGGCCGGGGCGATCGCCTGCTCAAACGACTCCTGCTGGGGTGACCAGCTCACCCACTGGTTGCCGATAGCAGGCAGGTCAAAATCAATGCCGTAGGTAAAGCGCAATTCAGGAGCCGGCAGGGCAGCAACAAAGGCATCCTCGTGGCGCACCCATAGAGGTTCCGTGAGGATAACGGGCTGAGGTAGCGGTTGAGGGGTGCGTCCCGCCTGGGCGATCGCCTCAACCCAGGGCAGCGCAGAGCCATCTAACAGGGGCACCTCTGGGCCATCAATCTCTATCATCGCATCTGCGATGCCCATCCCGCTTAGAGCCGCCAGCAGGTGCTCTACAGTCCGAACGGTAGCATCACCTACCGCCAACTCTGTAGACAATGTTGTTTGTCGGACCTGGGAGATATGGGCTGGAATCGCAGGGGCATTGGGCAAATCAACCCGCACAAACACCCGACCGGCACTTGTCGGAGCGGGCTTTACCGTCACATGAGCGATCTCACCCGAGTGCAGCCCAATACCCGCTTGTTCAAAAGCGTGTGCTAGAGCGTAGGACGGCATCATCCCTACTGCTGGCAACGAAGTTTCACCAGCCGAATGCGCTATAGCCGTAGTTGCCGATTCCATGCGATGCTCTCCCTGCGCGTGAATCCAGCGTTAGAACCGCTCCCCAATCCCAAAGTGGATCTGGTTATCCCCTTCATCATTGATGGCATAGTCGATACGAATGGCTCCCAGGGGAGACTGCACGCGTATCCCAATGCCATAGCCAAATCCAGAGCCAGGTTTGCCCCGAATTTCTGCAGGCTCGCCGGGAACCTCATCTCCGGTTCCCAGATCGGTACCGAAGTCGGCAAAGAGCGCGCCTCCAAAAATGGAGATGATGGGGAATCGATATTCGACAGTCGCCAGTGCAAAGGCGCGACCACTTCCGACATCTCCCGGATCATACCCCCGTACCGAGTCGGTTCCTCCTAGAGAGAAGGCTTCGTAGGGAGGTAAATCACCCAAAACAACCCCACCCTGAACGTTGAAGGCTAAGGTTTCTGGCCCCTCAGAAAAGTTAGTGATATTGACAGGAATAAAGTAGCTATAGCTAGCACGCAAACGGTTCAGGAAAATATTGCCCTGGCCGATGGGAATCGACTGGTCACTACTCAACCGCAATACTGAACCACTGGTTGGAGTAACCGGGTTGTTACGAAGGTCTTGAGAAACACTAAATTGCAGAAGGAACAAATCATCTGTTCCATCGCCGCTAAAGCTCAGGTCGTTACCAAATTCGTCTTCGGGAGCCAAGTCTCCATCGGAGTCTTGCAATCGAATGTTCTGGTACTGCAAACCCAAAGATGCTTGCCAGTTATTTTCGAGAGGGCGACCAAAACGAACGCCACCCCCTAAACGACGGACGCGGGGGCGATCGCCGTTCTCCAGGAACACCTCATCCTCCCCTCCCTGAAATACCAGTGGAATGGAGCGTCGGCTGAACGCGTTCACAGTGTAAGAGGTACGGTTTGGGTCACCGGCAATCCAGGGGTCAGTAAAGCTCAAGTCGAACAGCAGATCCCGTTCACCTGCCTGAACTTCTGCCGAAAGCCGCTGGTTATTGCCTCCCAGGTTACGCTCCTGGTAACTCACTGTTCCAAATAAACCGCTGGCAGAGCTAACCCCTATCCCAGCCGCGATGGAGCCTGTCTGCCCTTCAATGGCATTAACGATCACATCCACCTGTTGCGGGTTATCTCCTGGGTTGAGCGCAATCCGCAGGTCTTCAAAAATGCCTAGAGCAAAAGCGCTAGCCAGGTCCCGCTCAATTTGCTGTTGGTTAAAGACATCCCCAGGCTGGGTTTCAAATTCTCGCGTGATGATGAAATCACGGGTTTTGCCTTCGACGGGTTCGCCATCTTCGTCAAAGGCCTCTCCGTCTTCATTCAAAAACTGAACCTGAATGTCTTCGATCACCCCTTCCGCAACGGCCAGGGTCACGGTTCCATCAGTTCCGACTCGGGGAGCATCTACAACCTGGGCCAGCACATAGCCATTTTCCTGATACCACCGCAAAAGAGTATCAATGCCGTCCTGAATCTCGTTCAGATTAATAACTTCTCCATACTGCTCGCCAAAGGCTTCGTTGATGACCTCCTGGGGCAGCACTTGAGCATCGGGAATTTCTACAGACTGCAGAACCGGGTTGGGCACAACCTGGAATGTGATCCGCACCCCTAGCGGCGTATCTTGGGGTACTGCTTCTGCACGGGAAAAGTATCCGGTTGCGAAGATAGCGTTGACATCGGCTTGCAGTTGAGAACGACTGGTGGTTTGCCCTGGCGTCGTCTGAACAGCGTTATAAACGATATCTTCTAGTTCTCCGGTTGCTCCGCTCACGGCCACTTCAGCTACCAGTACGCGTGGGTCAGCCGGTGCCGTTTCGGTTGTAGGAGGCAACTCATCAATCGAGGGCAGGGGCTGAGCTGGAGTGGAAGGTGTGGCAGGAGCCTGAGCCACTTCAATGGATGCTGTATCCATCCGCAATAGCTCGGCGGGAGAACGTTCGGGCGGCGCGATCGCCTCAGATGGCGCTTCCCCAAGCAACGTCCGAATTTTATCCTGGGAAACCTCTTGAGAGCTTACATTCGGCAGGGGGCTTGCAGCCGCTAGCCTTTGAGGCTCAGCAATCTGAGGCTCATCTACAGTCTGAGGTTCAGCGGCAGCCTGAGGCTCAGCAATCTGAGGTTCAGCAGCAGTCTGAGGCTCATCTACAGACTGTACAGGTTCAGTCAGTTTGAAGGCAGGAGCCTCCACCGCAACGGCATCCTCTGCGGAAGAAGTGACATCTGCACGGGCAGGTTGGGAACTTGCCAGTGCGGAGGTCACCGTTACCAGAGCCAGTAAAAGCGGAGAAAACCAAAGCTGTTTCACGTTATTTCTTGTTCCCTTTCACACCATTTCCTTTTCACACCAAGGCCTGCCCTGGAGCAATCAGGATGACTTTACGGTTGCCCACTCAAACCAGCAGACCCCAACCGAGAAAACCCTCGCAATTGTACAGCATGGATTGGTACGTCTTAGAGGGGCTGTGCCAGAACACGATCCAGCACGCGCTGGTAAGCATTTTCTACATCCCCCAGATCATGTCGGAATCGATCCTTATCCATCACACGACGACTGGGGTCGGGTTCTGCTTGGTCCCATAAGCGACAGGTATCCGGGCTGATCTCATCCGCCAACAAAATTTGGTTCTGGGAATCCAGGCCAAATTCCAGCTTGAAGTCAACCAGCGTAATTCCACACTCTCCAAAAAACTCAGTGAGCAGGTTATTGATCTGCTGAGCCATTGTTCTCAGTTGATGCACCTGTTCGTCGGTCGCTACCTTCATCGCTCGAATCCGATCTTCGGTTAAGAGGGGATCACCGAGCGCATCATCTTTGTAGTAGAACTCCACCAATGGGGGCTGGAGTACGGTTCCCGTTGCCAATCCAGTCTGTTGACAGAGACTCCCCGCTGCAATGTTCCTGACAACGACCTCTAACGGCACAATCTTTACAGCCTTAACCAACATTTCTCCTGGAGCAGGACTGTCAATGTAATGAGTAGGGACGCCCTGAGACTCCAGCAACTTAAACAGATGACTGGAAATCTGGCAATTAATTACCCCTTTACCCTGAATGGTGCCACGCTTCTTCGCATTGAAGGCCGTAGCATCATCTTTAAAGATGGTCAGCAGGATATCAGGATTGTCTGTGGGGAAAAGAATTTTAGCTTTGCCTTCGTAGAGCTTTTGCGGAGAGGACATGGTGCCGAGTCGTGAGCCTGCAAGGGTAACGCTCCTTATTCTAGAGGGCGACGGGATCTCGCGATCGCCCCTGCCAAAGCGATCGCCCTTAGATTAAGGCCAGGTTAAATTCAGCCGATCCTCAACTTTTCTATCCAAAGGTGGAAGTTAACCAAGAGTGAACTCCTACAAATACGAGCTTGCAGGCTATTGGGGCGATTGTGTTGACTTTCCCGTAACTGTACGGAACGCATTTTGTTCAGTTTTTAGTTAAGCTTAGGTTAAAGAAACAAATGCTCTTAAGGAGTTGTCTTGATGGCCAATCGCTCAGAATACCTTTACCCTCAAAGTTCCTACCATGGTGATGCACGGCCTGAAACAATTCAGTTCAACGCAGACCTGCAAACCTTTTCCCAACGCGTAAGCTTTATCTGTGCTTTGGGCAACAACGGCAAACTCACCCCTCGTGAGGCCTATGACCAGATTCAAGAACTCTGGGCGCATCTGGAACCTTCGGGTAAACAGTTATTTAACTCCTAGCATGGCTCCTTTATGTTGTTGATTGAAAAAGAATAGGGCGGCGCAATGCGCCGCCCTATTCTTTTTCAATCTGCACTGAGCGGAAAATACCTTCGCCATTCTTCTCAAGGGCTTTAAAGGTACAGATATTTTTAAAGGCTAAAAGCATTGGGAATATGCTGCTGAATAACGAGCTGTTCACCTCGTCGCTCTGCGGCATTACCTGTAACTCGAACCAACACGACATCAAAGCGGCAGGGGAAAGTCGCCCAATGGGGATCGTCTGCCAGGAACAATTCGGCAGCTCGCCAGAGCTTAGCCTGCTTTTGAGGGGTAATCGCTAGCAAGCCATCAGCATCCCAATTGCCCTGGCGGCGGGCTTTGACTTCGATAAAGACTAATTCTTGAGAAAGGGGCTGATGCTGTGTTCGTCCTGGGTGTACCGCATCCCTTTCTTTATGGTTGGAAGCATTGACTGGCTTAGGGGTTAGGGCAACCCAGTCCAATTCGCCCCAGCGACAACGCCAGCGGTGATGTAACAGCTCCCATCCTGCTTCGGCCAACCATTTCCCAACGTGCTCCTCAGCCCGATAACCAAGGGTAGAGGTAGACGACGAAGCTGAACGCCCTGAAGAAGCCATTTCCAGTAAAATCGGGGAAACCCCATCTATAAGTTTTACTACCTTAACCCACGCCTCTATGTCTTTTCGGCTTTCCCCTATTGTTCGGTTTGTTGCCGGCGTTTGCCTGGTCGGCCTCTGTCTGTTTGGGTTGAACTTGTTGCCAGGAACCTCAGCTCTGGCGCTGGAATACAACAAAGAAACGCTGATTGAGGCAAACTTTTCGGGGCAAAACCTCACCGATGCCAGTTTTACGAAGGCAAACTTGCGCCGTACCGACTTTAGCAATGCGAACCTGCAAGGGGTCAGCTTCTTCGGCGCTAACCTGGAGGATGCGAACCTATCAGGAGCCAATCTCTCCAGTGCAACCCTCGACAGTGCCCGCCTGGTTGACGCCAACCTCACCAATGCGGTTCTAGAGGGAGCGTTCGCCTTTAATGCCAAATTTGACCGGGCTCGTATTACCGGTGCAGATTTTACTGGGGTACTACTCCGCAGTGATGTGCAGGATGCCTTGTGTGCGATCGCTGACGGCACCAACCCGATCACCGGACGACAAACCCGCGACACTTTAGAGTGTTACTAGTACAGTACACTCAGGCGTAAATGTATCACCTATTTTTTGTGTAGGGTGCGAAGCACCCTACACAAAAAATAGGTGACGAACTTAAGCCGTAGCCTCATCGATTCTGACAGGTGAGATGTAGCAAGCTTCACCCGCCACATCTCACCTGTCAGAATCGGTGTGGTGAAGGACTAATCTCGACGGATTGTAAAGCATTACAAAATTCCTGATGCTTCGTAAAGCCGCCGAACCATTGCCATGATCCTATCGCCATAGTCAGCTTCTGCTGACCAGCGGCCACTCAGTTGGCTCACCAGGGGCGCAATACCCCTGGCGACAAAGGCAAAGCGAGGGTCTTCCACAGCCTGCACCAGAGGAATTGTGCTGGCATAAGCTTTGAGGTGTTGAATATGTGCGCGTACTCCAATCCGAGCACTGGGAAAGCTAGCACCATCTGGCTTGCCTGCGACATCTCCCAAGCCACCAAAATTGTTTTGCTCAGGCCGTAGACCGCCTCCAAAGCGTAAATAGTTTGTTTCCACACACATCTGACAGAAGGCGATATCGTAGTTCACACTCTCAATGGCGGCTTCTTCCCGGTAGAGTTTGGGCAAATCGGGATAGGTAATAACAGCATCCTCATTGTTACTTTTGAGGAACATGAGCAATTGCACTTCTGAGGTAGCTCCGTTACCCATAATGCGATCAATTTGCCCCGGGCAAATCAGGTTATTGCGGAGAATGACCGTGCGACTGACCGCATCCCACGTGACAGCAACACCGTAGGTTCGTAGGTCTACCGCTTTGATATAAACGACGTTGCGGTAGGTCATCCGAACAATCGTGGTGTTCTGAGAAATATCCACCCCCAGCCGATCGACCAGATCAACGGGGATGTAGGCATTTCCGTTCACGATGATGCCCTGTTCAGCATAAATCCCACCGTTGATACTGATAGCAATGGGGGAATAGGTTACCCCTCCATTATTTCCAGCCACCGCCCGACTCCAGGAGGCTAAACCGTCAGAAATCCCCAGTGCGACATCCCGCCGTTGGGTTTGAATAATGCGGCGATCGTCAGGGCTGGTTAGAAAGCCCACGTTCATTTGCAACGAGGGGCATACCAATTGGCGGCAGAAGGCGATCATACCAGTACCCGCATCCGTATCTGGGCGAGACCCCCGGCTGGGCAACTGAGGCACGCGCCGTAACAACGCCAGCAGCATCAGTTCTGCATGGGACTTACGCTGCTCATTATTGCTGATGTAGAAGACCGTGGCTCCGCGTACCGTGGGATTGCTGGAGCCATCGGCGTGAATCTCTAGTGACACATCAAGGTTGATAGCACGGGCGTTAATCCAGGCAATGGTTTGCGCCGCACTCAGATCATCGGGAACGGAGAATACCTCAAAGCCCCGCGATCGCAGCTCCGTTACCACCAGATCTCGCGTCAGGATCATTTCCCGGGCTTCCGTGGTATCCCCCGCGATGATACCCGGATCAATCCCGGCTCCCTCGCGCCCCCCGTGGCCAGCGGAAATAAAAATACGTCCTGTCGCCATATCACTTTATCCTCATCATTCGGGTTTAATTGGTTCACGGGGTCTTCGATTAGCGCACCACGTGTCCATACGGGGAATGGATCTAAACACGCTACATTAGCGAAAATTTAGGGCGTTGATCCAATTTTCTCGGCTTTGTTCCCCAAATTCCTGGGAACGTTGACGTCGGAAGGCGATCGCCCTCGCGTACTCGCTTCAGAACGAAAATCGCTGAAGCTTGCGGAGGAGATTTTGGAGAAGCCTTGCGATTTTCCAAAATACACTGGTTTCATCGCCTCAGAATGACTTCGGGAATCTTTCACATCGGTTCAATCCGCGCCAAAATAGATCTACCTTGTATCATCCGGTTTAAGGTGCCGCCCTTTCTCTTTATTTCCCCTTGTTAAATTTACTTCTCCCATGAGTGTTCCCCGCCTGCATGCAGACACGATCGAACAGGTCAAACAACGGGCTGATATCGTCGATGTGGTGTCGGAACACGTCGTTTTGCGAAAGCAGGGCAAAGATTTTGTCGGATTATGCCCCTTCCACGATGACAAGTCCCCAAGTTTTAGCGTAAGTCCCACAAAGCAGTTCTATTACTGCTTTTCCTGCGGAGCAGGGGGGAATGTGATTAAGTTTTTGATGGAGTTGGGCAAACAATCCTTTGCTGATGTGGTTTTGGAGTTAGCCCGCCGCTATCAGGTACCTGTCAAAACTTTAGAGCCAGAACAACGGCAAGAGCTTCAGCGGAAGCTATCCCTGCGAGAGCAGCTCTACGAGATCCTGGCGGTTACAGCAACCTTCTACGAACACGCGCTCTTTCAGGCTGAGGGCAGCGATGCACTGGCCTACCTCACAGAGCAGCGTATGCTTCAGCTCGAAACGATTCGGCAATTTCAACTGGGCTATGCTCCGGCAGGTTGGCAAACGCTCTACGGCTACCTGATTGACCAGCGGCGTTACCCTGTCGAGTTGGTGGAGAAGGCCGGGTTGATTGTGCCGCGCCAAGGGGGAGGCGGCTATTATGATCGATTTCGTAATCGCTTGATGATCCCTATCCATGACCTGCAAAGTCGGGTCATTGGCTTCGGTGGGCGTACCCTTACCGATGAGCAGCCCAAATACCTCAATTCCCCCGAAACAGAACTGTTTGACAAAAGCAAGACGCTATTTGCTCTAGATAAGGCTCGGGGGGCGATCGCCAAAGACGACCGAGCTGTCATTGTCGAGGGCTACTTCGACGTGATTGCTTTACACGCAGCGGGTATCACCAATGTCGTTGCCTCCCTGGGCACCGCCCTAAACGTGGCTCAGATCAAGCAACTCCTGCGCTACAGCGAATCGAAGCAGGTCGTGTTTAACTTTGATGCGGATACCGCAGGTCAGAAGGCTGCCGATCGCGCCATTGGAGAGCTCGCAGACCTGGCATACAAAGGCGAAGTTCAACTGCGCATCCTTACCATTCCTCAGGGGAAAGACCCCGATGAATTCCTCCGTACCCACACCACCATTGACTATCAAAACCTGCTGAACGACGCTCCCCTGTGGTTAGATTGGCAAATTCAGCGGGTTTTAGCTGACAAGGACCTCAATCAACCCGATCAATTTCAAGAGGGGATTCAGGCGATCGCCCAACTGTTGGGCGACCTGCCTAATGCGTCTCTGCGCACGCACTATATCCATCGTTGTGCCGGCTGGTTAAGCCAGGGCAACGCACGATTGGCTGTCCAATTGGAAAGCGATTTGCGGACCCAGGTACGGGGCCAGCGCTGGCATGGTAAGTCGCAGAAGTGGCAAACTCCAAGCGATCGCACCCTACTTGAAGAGTCTGAATCGCAATTGCTCCGGCTGTACTTGCATTGGCCAGGAGCCCGCCCTCAAATCCGGGAAGCTTTGGATACGGCCGATGTGGAGTTCAGCATTGGACATCACCGCTTCCTGTGGCAACAAGTCAATGACATTGAGACCAACGCTGCCCCTGACAGCAGCCCCGACTTGATCGATCTTTTGCAAGATCGTTGTCTGGAACACCCCGAGCGTCTGGGGCAAATTCTGCCGCTGTTTCAATTGGATGAGAAAAGCGAACGAGACTTACTTCGGGCACCGCTGGTCATCCGAACAGTGATCGCCTGTATGGAGCGAGTCATGTGCGAGAAGCGCCGCCGCCATTTTCTAGATCTCTGGCAACAAACAGACTGTACTGCGGATCCCGACCTAAGCCGCACCTACCAACAACAGATTTACCGAGAGAACCAACGCATTGATGAGCTGGATCGGCAACAACGCTCAATTTCCTTCGAGGATCTGGTTCAAATTCCCTGGGTAGGAGAGTTTTATCAAGGATTACAGTCGTAATATTGCAATGTGCAAATGCGTTAAGTACGGTGGTGTGGGGCACGAAGTGCCCCACACCACCGTACTTAATCAACGTGTACAGCGCTATAAACTTGAGTTCGGGTTAAGGGCGTTTTCGAGTGCCACGCGCTGCCCTGCACTTGAAAACGCCTCAAATAAAATGGCGCTTCGCTTGGCGAAGCGCCATTCTATTTGGATAGGTTGAATATACTCTACAAAGCTGGGCACTCATTGCCCTCTAAAGTTCGTATTGTGCCAAGTAGATTTTGAATTTCGACGCAGCGGCGAGAATTGCCAACAGCAACGGTAATAATCGTAGGGGAAAGTGGGAGAGAATCCAGGGCACCAGTCGCATTGTACCGAAGAGTCAATGTATCGCCGTTCGATGTTACTGTATCGCCTGTGTCATTAGTTGTGACATTGGGTCTCACCCTTAAAATATTTCTTGGAATCCCGTCTCCTCCAAGACTTTCAGCAGCTTGACCTTGAACCTGAATCGTAGGGGGGTCAGTGTTGGTCTTCAGGGTTACTGTACGGACTTGGCGATCGCGCTCTGCTTGCTCCTGAGCCTGCCGAATCACTTGAATCACTTCATCCCGAACTGAACTGGCCCGTCGGTTATTGACCAGAGAGACCCAACTTGGGCTCGCAATTAGCGCAAGAATACCTGCCATCACAACCACAATCAACACTTCTGGGAGAGTAAAGCCAGCTGTTGTTGTGGATTGGTTTCGTTGGAATTTCAGCATTGGGCAAACCCTCCAGATCACCTTCAACACCAGGACGTTCAGGAAAATTGAAATGGTCTTTGACCACGCGGTTACTTCAAATCAATTGCCATTTAGCACACCCCGAGTCGCAACCCGCGTTTGCAGCGTTGTTAATTGACCATCACGGGGTGAGGGACCACGCATCCGTCCAGCAATATTACCCTGGAGAAAAATGAGTACATCCTGGCTCCGACCCGCGCCTGCGGGGGAAACACAGGCATAAAAACTGCGTAGGTTGTTGTTTACGTTACCAGCATTCGCAAGGGCCTCAGGCCGGGGGGACATGCTATATCCACCAGGACAAGTTCCTCCCACGCCATTCGCGGCTGGTACTCCATTTACAAAGTCTACTAAGACGGCTGGCACGCCTCCAGCCCGAGCAGATGCTGTTGCATAAGGCCAGTCGCGGAAATTAATGCTATCGTCATTCCCCTGAGGAGGAATGTATCCCGGAGTTCGAGCCGTTGCAGAAGAAAACTCCTGCAGCTCATAACGTTTAATTCGAGCCCCACCACGCCAGGTATTATTGGGGTTGTCTGTACTCAGGGAGTAAACGACAAGGGCGTAGGAACTCGCTGTCGAACAAGGAACAGGTGCTCCGCCGATTGACGGTGGAGTTCCAGTTCCCCCCGTACACAGAGCCCGAACCTCCGGAGGAAGTGGCTTTTGTTTCCAGAACACAAGAACAGGCACGTCAGTACTACTGGCAATCGTATTAGGGAAAATAGCGCCCCCTGGATTACCAATGGCTTGAGTTCCTGTACAAGCAAGGCTTGTGTCAGAAGTATTACCCTGAGCCATCAGGCAATGGCCAGTATAGACATAAACCGCTTCCTTGAGTTCATTAGACATGTAGTCAAGGGCCATCTGCATTTCACGGTTCGTTTCCAACCGCACATTTTCCTGGCGATCTGTGGTCATCAGTTGCACGACCAGGGTTAACAGCCCGGAAATAATCATGCTACCAACAATCGCAACAATCAGAAGCTCTGTCAGGGTAAACCCTCGAATGCTTGGCCGAGAAATCTTCAGCAGTGTTCGCAACCCAGATTGGAAGAAGCGTTTCATAGATCGAGGAAAGGGTAAGTGAGGATTGATGCAAAGCTAACCAGCAGAATCAGGTACCCAGGAATAGGTTACGGAATTTGGGCAACATCTCCTCTGCAACGGTTAGTAACTTCGGTTGGCAATGTCAGACCATTTTCGCTAGCCACGTGATATTGCAAACTACAGGAAGCGAATTGGGAACTACTCCAGGTAATCAAAGAGCTCATCACTGCCAGGGGGCGTTCCCGCTGGTTACCCTCGCCTCTAGTGAATTGTAAGGATGCTGGGAGCACCGGTGTTGTCATACTGCCCCAACTATTCGTACGGTTGGGAACATTTGAGTAGACACGCACCACAACCCGAAAAACCGTAGGCCGAGCGGTCGAAGGAGGAGCGGCTACAGGAGATGCCCCCATCTCGAGATCTGAATAAGTACCAAAATCCCGGAATTCCTGCATAAAGAAGTCGGGTTGACAGTCCCCATCTACATCAATAGCCAAAACCTGGTTTACAGGCACTATGTCAACTGCAGTGTTTACCGCGTTAGGCGAAGGATTGAAGGGAACATAGTTATTGCTGCAGGAAGCGGTGGTAGAGCGTATTTTTGAGCGCCACCATCCTCCTCTCGGTGGCGGTACATTTTGGATCGAAGCGGACTGTTGGTTATTGCGAAAATACCCAGTTGTCGCAGCAGCCGGCAAACGGCTCACCTGGTGTTGCTCGTTAGTAACCATGCTTTGCAGGCGGTTAATTTCTTCTTGCGCCAGTTGAAATGCCTGTTCAGCTCGGCGGTTCTGAACCCGAGTACCAGCCGACAAAAACAGCGGAGGTAAAATCAACGAGGCAGTAATACCGATCACAGCGATCGCAATCAAACACTCCAATAGGGTTAAACCAGCCTCCGTTGAAGGTTTCGCAGCTGAAGCATTCAGCTTTGTCATCCTCCCCGGTAATGTCTTCCACTGCTTTAGCGTTCCTAACATCTGACCATCCTCCATCTTGGTCGGGTAAGCCCCGATCGCCTATCTCTAGAGTTGTATGCTTCATCAAACGGTGAATGCTCAGGAACATGGTTCACCAAGCATCCACCGTTCCAGGTGTCTTTACGACTGACAGCGGGCCGGTCGTGGGCTGGGGTTAGATGCACAAACCCCACTTAGCAAGGTGGTCATGTAAGCGTCGTCAGCAGGAGGTTCTGAGTAGAACTCGTTCCGCGTCGGAGACAGGGAGGTAAAACGGCGAGCAACAGGGCCAGCAGGGGCATATTGCAGACCCACGTCATAACCCCAAATACGATTGGGAGCGTCGTAGTAGGCAATACCTTCCCGAGGCAAGCTTCCTCCGGGGGTAGGTGTAGAACCAACTTCCCAAGCATCCTGGTCATAGGGACCTGTTGCATAGGTACTAAAGTTCAACTGAATTAGAGAACCTGAGATAAACAGGTTACAGTTCGTCCAGTCTTCTAAAAACCGCGGGAAGTTGTGCAACCCACCGTAGGAGTTACCGGCTCGCGAGGGAACCAAACCACTCACGATAATGGCATTGACCCGCTGACCACAGAATGGACCTGGCCTCGTGGGGTTTTTATCCTCCGTGAAGTTGACGTAGGCCCCGTTATAGATGGGCTCTTGTGCCTGAGCATTGATGGGCAGGGCTCTCCAGGGGTTGCCATTGGGAGAGATGTAAAATGGCGAATCCCCTTCTCGATAATTTGTATCAGAGGCATTGGCTGCGTAGCCTAAACCATCTGCGACATAAGCATGGGTCCATCTCAAACCCGGTGTTACAGGACTCGCGCCATTAGGAATAGACTGAGGTATGTTCTGGTTCTGGTACGAGGACGTCGTTCCATTGCAGTTATAGCGGGTGCGATTGTAGGTGTCGGTGAGACCGTCATACACACTGCCGTCACAAAATGCATTGGACAAAATCGTGATGCCATCTGCTACCACCTCGCTGGGCCGCCAGGAATCTCCGTCAATGGACGCAAAAGCCCCATTGAAGGTTGACCGGCCATAGAAGTTGGCAAAGTTATCACCTGCAGGCTGTTCAAACTCTTCTGCCGGGTTGGTCGCGCTGTTATGCAAGTTGAAGCTGCCCTGAATATAGACCGGGTTATCGGAGATAAAGGATAGGCCACGGCCATCATCACCGGTACGGCGGAGATCTTCACCCTGGCGGAGCCGGAAGCCATTAGGACGGCGGTCAGGATCAGCATAGTAATCAACAGGCTTGGCCGAAATCAGGTTCTCAGCAAGCGGTGGGTCAACAGACGCAAAGGCGCTGGTGCTGACAAACATCCGGCAGTTTGTATTTGTTCGCAGATTGACTTCCGTATTACAGTCTTCCCAATCTACGTTTGCGCTCTTGCGGCGAACAATGTTGTTTTCAGAAACAGCATCTTCACGGAAGGCATAGACAATCCCACTCTTAGGCAACCAGGTATCACCTGTTAGCGATCGAGTTTCCTGCCGTATGAAATTGAGGTTGACATCCAGTGCCCGGACATTCATCATCTCCCGGCCGTTGAAGAAGGCTGAATCCTTAAAGGGCACCCGCAAGTATTGTTCACCCGTCACCGTTTGGTTGCCTGGTCCCGATGTAGACGAAGTGGGAGCACCGAAACCACTACTCCGGGCTAAACAGACTTGATTCTCAACGGTCGCATTGTTAAAGCAGACCTTAATCAGGGTGTCAGTGGGAGAGAGCGGCGTACCACCACCTGGGTTCGCGGCTGTCCCAATGGGGAGCCTCCAGGATGCCGGGTTAGGCCGAGGATTAGAGATCAAAGAAGCCATTTGGGCCTGGGTAATGACCTGATACCGCCTTCCAGCATTCACTGTTGCGATGTAGGTTTGTGACTCGCCAGCACTATCACTATCTACTGCATCTCGGGTGAACTGTGCACCTCCGTTTGCAAAAGGCTGATCTACGTCGCCATGGGAAGCTCGGAAGGGACTATTTGCAAAACCTTCAGCGGGAAACAGGCTAAAGAGGATTGGATAGCGGGGTCTCCAGGAACAGAGAAAGCGTATAGAGTCCCCAACTCCACCATTTCCAGTCGACCCACGCATCCCGTAACAACCCTCGACAGGGTTGGTGAGAGGACCATAGGTTCCAGAAATGCCTTGACCAGTAATGCTGGCATGGTCTCTGCTTAGAGTCTCAGCAGCGGTAGCAGGATCGGTTGCTTTATAAAAGCCCCAACTGCGATCGCGTGCAACTTGCTCTTTGGTCGCAATTAATTGAGCCAGAGCAATGTACTGATTTAACTGAGCTCGGGTTGGAGCGACTCCAGACGTACCGATCGCTGGACCCGCACCTGTAGCTGGAGTTGCATCGCGCCAGCGTTCTAGCAAGCGAATGTAAGTATCCGGCTGGTTGACCTTACTACCGCCAATGGCATCATCGACACCCGCCCCAATAAATCGGGTGCTAGTAGAACCATTCGGGTCAACAACATCGGTAAGGATAGCGTCATTAATACCCTCAACAGCTCCCAAAGGAGAAGTACCGACAACCAAAGCTCGGAGGGCACCGCGCAGTCCACTATAGTACTGTGCAGGGTTGGCATCCCTGGCTGCGTTCTCAGCGGCACGGTTAGCATAAGCCGTACCCATAATGGGCTGAAGCGCAGGAGCAGATGGGTTGAACTTCGCTAGATAGTCCAGGTTGTAAGCCAGCATCCCCAACATACAGGTAGCCGTATGGAGAGTGGTTTTATCAGCAGGACTGAGGCTGGCGTAGCTACGTCCCTCCCCATTCAATGAGGTTGGCTCAATTAAGTTCAGGGCTCGACGCAGGGTTGAAAAGTCACCCCACATCGCCATGGATGGGAATGGGTGAACCCCAAGCCGATCTTGAACTGGAGTAAAGGAAGGGGCACCCCCTAAAGGATCACCGGCATATTGTGCCAGGTTGCGCAGGGCAATTCGTAAAGCCGAGTTGGGGTTGTTATAGTCCGCGAGGTAGGTGTCTTTGAACTCAAACTCCCAACCATTGGTACCCCGTCCCTGGAAGAAGTTACTAATGATCGGGGTATTGGCTTCCAGGTATTCGTTACCGGTACCAAAAGCAGAAGCTGGCAAACCCAACGCCAGGTTCTCGAAGGTAGAACTGCGCTCTAAAGTACCTGCTGTTCCCGGATGCACGGTAGATGCCATACAGGCGACGGGACGATCCAGGTCACCCGAACTGGCATGGTAAACGGCCATGGCCTGAACCGCTGCCAGGTTATCCCAGAGCGCGCGGCGTTGGCGAGCTTCACTACAACGGTTGCCGTTGGGAGCGTTAGCTACATCAGAACAGGTCTGGAAAGGACGAAGAGCTTCCCGATCCAGATCACTAGGGTCTCCAGCCTTCAGAATGGGGCCGCCCCATCCAGCGGGATCACCGAGTTCTAGACGTTGACCCACAATCAAACGTAAACCTTCAACTCGAGCACGCCGTTCCCAGTACCCATCGAGACCCACTGCCTCAGCACTTTCGCCGGACCCTGGGCTATCACTAATCAGCTTTAAGTCTGTGCTGGGGATTTCGGTTCCATACGAACCGGGCGGGAGATCTAGATCACCGTATTTTGGTTTGGGACCATAGCGATTATCAGCCCGGAAGGTATCATCCACCAGAGGAACTTGGGTAGCATTATCGGGGGTGATCAGGCGCAAAAGAGCTTTTTGACCATTTTCCCAACTAGCAGGACGAGGCGTATTGACAACCGTCGGAGTTCGGTGCTGAGATATCCCCTTCGTCTGCATAACAACGGGATCAAGGGCATAGTCTGTGGGGCCAGCACCTGGTGCAGGAGCAACCGATTGATCACCAGGCGTTAAGCGGGCTACCGCAGGAGGCGGATTAGCATTTGCTCCGATCGGGTTACGCCGTACCCCATCCCATAAGTGGAAATATCCTGTACCATCAAATCGGCTAGTCCCGCTTCCCGTATCGTCCCGCATACTGCCAGCGATAAACTCACCCCGGAAAGGCCCATAGGTACCATCTGCGGGATATTTCGCAACTGTGATTTCCGATGCATCTTCGGTGTAGAGACAGGAATCCGGGTCGCTGATCATGTAGGCGGTAAAGTTTGTATTTGCCACCATTAGACTACCTTCCGTATGCATGGCCCCGTTCCAGTTGAACGGAGCACCGGGGTAAATCTCCAGGTCATTGCGGAACCAGGCTCCCCACTTGTTCCCCCGGTCGATCTGACGATCCATCTGCATCTCTAAAGTGGCAATCGATTGTCCCTGGCGATCGGGCAATACGTAGGCGTCCACCTGGAAGGTTTTAAACAGCTTCGATGTATTGTTTTCTCCAGGAATCCAACCCTGTTGGGGCAGAACCGCACCCGTATTTGTTGCACAGAGAGGGTTTCCCTGAGTTGCTGCGCTTAGGGGAGTATTACGCACGAGCAGACTCGAGGCTCGTGCACTAATACGCTGGTTTGTAGCGTTGGAGAGTTGGTTAGCCGCATCAAGCCGCATAGCGATGGAGTAAACCACGGTGGCATCAGGCGTACCATCTCCGTCGGTATCAGCCCGATAACGCCAGGCATTATCCGGCCCCGCGTCACCGGGATAGGAGGTCCCTATATTGATACGCTGTTCGTCCCTGAAGGTGTAAGGGTCAGGGCCACCTGGGAAAGCCGGAATCGTCGTGCTACCAATGGTGGCCCCGTTGAGCATCAGACCTAGCAACACGTTTTCACTAGGAACACCACCGGGATAACGAACTTCCCGTTCTTTATCGAAAAGAAATTCTAGCTTGGCTCTTGCCCGGTCTACGGCAGGAGTAGCCGCGTTATAAATAACACGCTGCTGACGTTCACTAATGGTTTCGGTAGTGCGATTGTAGGTACGGAAGACAATTGAACCGACCGTCAGCAAAACCACCATAATTAACAAAACGGTGGTGGGCAGGACAAAACCAGATCGACCGTAGGCTGGTTGTCGGCCCAAACTTAGCAACCCTCGCAGCAGGCCCTGCATAAGCGATCGCGTTAAATTTGCAACCACTCTCGAGAACTGTGACGAAGTTGCCTGAATGGCTCGGATGAACTTGCGGGTTGACATATTGCCTTCCTACAACGGGAATTTCAGGTAGTCTACAACCAGGGTTGAAACATAAGAACCCTGTGAATCGATGGGGATCAGGCTTGTGAAACTGGCATCTATGCAGTTAAAAGCCATGTAACACAAAGGCCAAACGCCAGAACCAGGCAATAAACCTGGACAGACGAGAAACCACGATAATCAACAGGAACCAGGGAAAACAATTGTATAAGACGCTTTAATTCTGCATCTACCCAAAGGGTAATCGAGATGCTCGAGAAGGCGCTACAGAGAGAAACGAATTAGTAATAGGAAATTCCAGTCACGGCACCCAATTCATATAAATCGGGTTAAGAAAACTGGTAAAACCCTTCACAGAGACGCATTGCATGCAAACCGAGGGAATCTACGACGGAAGAGCTTGCGCCCTCCCAATTTTTACTTTCTGTCGAGAAAGATAACAAAATGTAGCCCAATGGATGCAAACTATGTTACCCGGCAGACACCGGGAAGCGATCAGGGATCCTCAAAAAAATGATGTTTTTTTCGCTGAGAATTCACAAAATAATCCGGATCAGCTGTATTGACTATGAAATCTAATGTTTCTTGAGGATGGCCTCCGGGTTCCCCCGGATCTTTAGCATTCATCTTGGCGGGCATCGCAGTGACACAGCTTCCGCCAAGGTGTTTAAACCCTTCAGCGCCAAATTTACATTAGAAAGACTGCCAAGCTAGAAGGCTTCCTCATAGAGGACACGCCTTAACCTGGCAGGCAACAGTCATTTAAGAATCCCTTTAAAAAGATTGATTTCCTATACCCTTTGGGCATAGGAAATCAATCTTTTTAAAGCAGCAATTCTCATTTTGAAATCAGGCCCGAAAACCGCGCGCCTTTGGCGCGCGGTTTTCGGGCATCAAAGCCAAGAGTTCACGCCCTACGGGCGTGAACTCTTGGCTTTGATGCCCATACTGAGAATTGCTGTTTTTAAAGGATCGGGATTGACAGGTTGATGAATGCTGTGATTTTTAACTCTCTCCGCTGCAGCAGTCAGCCCAATAGCCAAAAAAGAGACACTTACGCAAAAAGGGTGGACAATAGACCACCCTTAAACGAAGGTATATCTTATGTAAAAAACGATGCAATCTGTCAAAAACTGCAACCTAGCAGATCACGCCATGACAAACAATACATCGCCTTCTCTAAGCGTGCTGCTATTGACAAAACAACCTGCATAAACAGGCGCACATTGATTCAATAGAAGCACCTCTTTATATTTGAGATTCTTAGAGTTTGTTCAAATTAATTCCGGCTTCTTTAGCCATAGCTTGAAGGCCCTTTTTCTCCAGGGTCTTCAGGGCTTTAGTAGACAAGCGAAGCTTAACCCAACGCTGGCCCTGCGGCCACCAAATCCGCTTTTCTTGCAGATTAGCTTCCTGCAACTTCTTGGTGCGGCGGTGGGAGTGAGAGATGGCGTAGGCGTTGTTGGCCCGCTTGCCGGTCAGATCACAGACGCGAGACATAGGTTTGGGCAAAAGAAAAGTGCTTTTCTAGAATAGCAGATTCTGAAAATATGCAATAAAAAATTGGCGTAGATTCAGCAATTCTCATTTTGAAATCAGGCCCGAAAACCGCGCGCCAAAGGCGCGCGGTTTTCGGGCCTCAAAGCCAAGAGTTCACACCCTACGGGCGTGAACTCTTGGCTTTGAGGCCCATACTGGGAATTGCTGGCGTAGATTAAGCTAGGTCTTCAGTATTGCTATGGGATTGTCTCCCATGTTCTCCTGAGCAAAACAGTGGTGCTAGCGATATGACGGGTGATATTTCATCAGCCACTTAACCTTTAGCCACATGATCCGGAGCGTTTTTTGGAAGTTTTCTACCAATAATTTGTCTGGGTAGTTTCTCTACTTTGAGTGGGAACACTGAAAAGAAGCAATGAAGCAATAACACTGTCACCCACTTCCCTGCCCTATGCAGAGACCTGAGCCGCAAACGCCCCAAAACTCTCTGGATCTACTTGCGGTACTGGCAGATTACAGTTCCGCCGCGATCGCGATTCTTGACCCAGATTTACGTTACCTTGTGGCGACACGGCACTGGTGCCAGCTCCATGGTTTGGGCGATCGCTCGGTGATAGGTGAATCGCACTTTGAGCTGTTTCCGGGCTTGGATGAACAGTGGCAGTGGGTACAAGGGCAATGCCTCAATGGCCATACAGAAATTTGGGAAGAAGCCGTACCTACACGGGGTTCAGACTTGCAATGGCTTCAGTGGGAAGCACGCCCCTGGCATAACCAGGCAAAAGAGTGGGGTGGAGTCGTTCTACAGGTTCAGGTCATTACCCACCAAAAGCAAATGGACAAGGAGCGCGATCGCTTCTTCAACCTCAGCCCCGATATGCTTTGCATTATTGGAATGGATGGTTATTACAAACATCTCAATCCGTCCTGGGAGCGCGTCCTGGGCCACACCACCAGTACGCTTCTAGCCCAACCTCTTTTAGAATTCATTCATCCTAATGATCGCGCTGCAACTCAAGCCGCCCTGCAATCCCTTAATCAGGGCGATCGCGTTTTGGCCTTTGAGACTCGCTATCGCTGTCGTAATGGAGCGTACCGTTGGCTGTCATGGATTGCCAACCCCTGTCTGGAAACGGGACTTGTCTACGCGACGGCTCGGGATATTAGTGACTTGAAGGAATCGGAGGCAGAGCTGCGGCAAATCCAGCGTTTTTTGGAATCTGTATTAAACCATTTACCCGTAGCCGTGGTTGCCAAAGAAGCCAATGAACTCCGGTTTGCCCTGTGGAACCCAGCAGCGGAGAAAATTTTAGGGTGGGAAGCTGCCGATACCCTAGGGAGAACCGACTACGATCTGTTTCCGCAAGATCAAGCCGATGGTTTTGTGGCGTGCGATCGCCAAGTGCTAGAAAACCGCCAGGCTGTAGTCATTCCAGAAGAGGAAATACAAATAGGCTCTGGGGAAACTCATGTTTTTTCTACCCACAAAACTGTCATCTTAGATGCTACAAACCAGCCTCAATATTTATTAGCGATTACAGAGGACATCACCGCACGCAAACAAGCTGAAATTCAGTTAAAGGTCCAACAGGAGTTTCTCCAAAGCATTTTTGATGGAGTAGAGTATCAAATCTTTGTCACAGATGTCACCGAAAACGGTGAGTTTCTCTCAGCAGGTTGGAACCGAGTTGCCGAACGCCTGACAGGTCGCTCTGCAGAAAGTGTGGCTGGGATGAGCATGGAAGAGGTTTTTGGAGAGGTGGATGGAGCCGCCATCCGAAAGCGATTGGAAAGCTGTCTGACTCAAGGCACTGCCATCACCTATGAGGAGTGCTTAACTCTTCAGGGGCAAGAAACCTGGTGGCTTACAACCGTTAACCCATTGCGTGACAGCCATGGACGGATCTATCGGCTGGTGGGAACCACTTTCGAGATGACAGCTCGAAAACAGGCAGAGCAGGCTTTGCTGGAGCACCAACAATTTATTCAACGAATTGCCGATAGTAACCCTGGCATTCTCTATATCTATGACTTGGTAGAACAGCGTACCCTTTACACCAATCGCGATCTAGCCTCCATTCTGGGATTTAGTGCAGAACGTTTAATAGCTGGGAATAATCTCTCCGAGCTGATTCACCCCGAGGATGAGCCCCGATTCCTACAGCATCAGCAGGAGTTGCACTCGTTAGTTGACGGTGAGATTCGGGAACTGGATTACCGTATGGTCAACGCAGCGGGGACCTGGGTTTGGTTTCATAGCCGGGAAACGGTCTTTAAGCGAGATACCGAGGGACAGGTTGTACAGGTTGTAGGAACGGCTCAAGATATTACCGATCGTAAAACGGCAGAGGCCGCTTTAATTCAATCTCAACAACGGCTCTCCTTGCTGATTCAGCAAACGCCATTGGCAGTTATCGAATGGACGATAAACGGCGAAGTATGCGCTTGGAACCGAGCGGCTGAGCAGATCTTTGGCTACACGGCAGAAGAGGCAATTGGTCAACACTTTAGCTTCCTCATTAGTACTGATTTAGAGGAACGGGTTACTCAAATTTTTCAAGCGCTACTCACTCAAACCGGGGGCACCCGGAGTGTGGATGCCAATCGCACTCAGTGCGGACAGGAGATTATTTGCGAGTGGTACAACACCCCCCTGATTGCAGCAAATGGAGAAACCATTGGAATGGCTTCTCTAGCGATGGATGTAACTGAGCGTGAAGCGGCTGAAGCAGCCCTGGCAGAACGGGAAGAACGTCTCCGCAACATCAATACCTCGGTACCAGGAGTCATCTATCAGTTTCAGGTGGATTTAACGAGTGGGGAGGATCGCTTTACTTATCTCAGTCCCCGCACAGTTGAACTATTTGAGATGGAGCCACAAATAATGCTTGATCAGCCATCACTGATCTGGTCAATGATTCATCCTAGTGAGTTACACCGGATCCAGCGGGGGCTGGCGATCGCCGTACAGCGGCGTCTTCCCTGGTTTGATGAATTTCGGATCATTACTCCATCAGGGCAGGTCAAGTGGGTGCGGTCCCAGGCAGAAGTGGGTGCCGCTCCAGAGGGGATATCAGTTCATAACGGCGTGATCATTGATATTAGCGATCGCAAAGCTGCAGAAGCAGCGCTACAAGAGTCTGAAGCCGAGCTACGACAGACGTTGGCAGAACTTCAGCGGACCCAAACCCGCATGATCCAAAGCGAAAAAATGTCGAGTCTGGGGCAACTGGTAGCTGGAGTTGCCCACGAAATTAATAATCCAGTCAACTTTATCTATGGGAATTTGACCCATGCCCACGAATACATCTCGAATTTGCTGCGATTAATCAACCTCTATCAAGTTCAATATCCTGAGCCCGGTTCCATCATCACCACCGAAATCAAGGCTATGGATTTGACCTTTATGACCGAGGATCTTCCGAAGCTTTTAAATTCCATGAAAGTCGGGGCCGATCGCATTCGGGGGATTGTTGCATCGTTGCGGACCTTCTCACGTATGGATGAGGCCGCCATGAAAGACATTGACATTCACGAAGGGATTGATAGCACCCTGGTCATCTTACAAAGTCGCTTAAAGGCCAACGAAGATCGCTCGACCATCGAGGTTGTCAAAATTTATGGCGTTCTGCCTCAGGTTGAGTGCTACGCAGGGCAGCTTAACCAGGTACTGATGAATATCTTGAGCAATGCGATCGATGCCCTCGATGAGAAATGCCGTCATTCCCCAAAAAGCTTTGAACCGACCATCACGATTCAAACGGATATTTCTCGCTCGAATAAGGCTCGCATTAGTATTGCAGACAACGGGCTAGGCATGTCCGAGCGAGTTCGGCAGCGTATTTTTGACCCTTTCTTCACGACCAAACCCGTTGGCAAAGGAACGGGAATGGGGCTTTCCATCAGCTACCAAATCATAACGGAGAACCATGGTGGCTCTCTGGAATGCATCTCTGATTTAGGGAAAGGCACGATGTTTCTGGTTCAGATTCCCCTACGGCAACGGTAAGTAGGGGGCGATCGCGTCAGTTGAGATAGAACGTGGGTTAATTGCTGCTTTGCAGTGACAACCCACGCTTTCCAGCAGACTATGTTCACCTCTCAAAAACATTTTGCAAATCACGTAGGCACGCTATATCCCATATCAATACCTTCGCCATTTTTCTCAAGGCGTTGAGAAAAATGGCGAGCATGTTGCCATAACCTCAGTTCGGGTTAAGGGCTTTTTCGAGTGCCGCGCGAAGCGCGGCACTCGAAAAAGCCCATTATTGCGTACGCGCCGCGCCGCAATAATGGGCGGTTCGGCTTATCCCGAACTGACGTTGCCATAGTGGACGTGGTAGGTTTGATGGAGACTCCAGAACGAGTTGAAAAGCCCGAATACCCTTGGCTAAGCGTGTTATGCATAAAATCCCCGTCACTGTTATTACTGGTTTTTTAGGAGCTGGCAAAACGACAATTCTGCGAAACCTTCTGCAGAACAACCAGGGCCGCCGTATTGCCGTGCTCGTGAATGAGTTTGGAGAAGTGGGGATTGATGGTGAGCTGCTGAAATCCTGCCAGGTCTGCGACGAGGAAGAGGCTAATCAAAATATTCTGGAACTGGCCAACGGCTGCTTGTGCTGCACCGTTCAGGAGGAATTTTTGCCAACCATGCAGGAACTCCTCAAACGGCGCGATAGCCTGGATTGTATTCTGATTGAAACCTCAGGGCTGGCCTTGCCTAAACCCTTGGTACAGGCGTTTCGCTGGCCAGAAATTCGGACAGGGGCCACGGTAGATGGGGTGATTACCGTGGTCGATGGCGAGGCTTTGGCTAGCGGGCAATTGGTGGGAGATTTGGCAGCCCTAGAAGCACAACGGCAAGCAGATGACAGCCTGGAACATGAAACACCCATTGAGGAGTTGTTTGAGGATCAGCTGGCCTGTGCCGATTTAGTGGTGGTGACAAAGGGCGATCGCCTTGAATCCCACGCTCAGGAGCAAGTTTACCGATGGCTCCAACAGGAAGTTCCCACAGGGGTTAAAATTGTTCCCTGTCATCGAGGAGACATCAATCCGGACGTACTTTTGGGCTTTAACGCAGCCGTTGAAGATAATTTAGACAGCCGACCCAGTCACCATGACACTGAAGAGGAACATGAGCACGACGATGACATTAACTCAGTACATCTTCGGTTAAATCAAACGGTTGAACCGACTGCTCTAATTGAACGCTTACAGACCTTGGTGAAGGAGCACGAAATCTACCGGATTAAGGGCTTCGCAGCCGTACCCAACAAGACCATGCGGCTTGTGGTGCAGGGGGTAGGCAATCGGTTTGAGACCTTCTACGATCGGCCATGGAAAGTCGACGAGCATCGCCAAACTCAACTCGTTTTTATTGGCCATGCCTTAAAGGCTGATCATATTCACGCAGCACTTCAAACCCTATAACACTCGGATGTAACCCTTTCCGGCCTAGCGAGGTACGAGAGATGAATGTGGGATTTTGTCCCATATTTATTCTCGTACTTCACTAAACAACATTAGTTCGGACAGTTTTTCTGAAACCCTTGATTTTGCGTGCGCTTCGCGTACGCAAAATCAAGGGTTTCAGAAAAACTGTCCAGAGTATTGGAAACAAGAAAATACTGTCAATACAAGCGATAGCCAATTTCTATTAAGTTCACAGGAGAGGTATACCGCTATGCGCTCAGAATCGGACAGTTTTTGAGAAGCCTGCACAAAAAGCTGCCCTTACCAGAGTGCGTAAGGCTATATATGCGAAGTATCTATCCTCTCTTGTCTTATACCCAACCAATATAAAGCAGCACAGAATGGGAAATGTGGCACGCACGCGCCCCACTTCCCATTCTGTGCTGCTTTATTAAAAACAGTAATAGTAGGCACTGAACCTCTCAAGACTTAGGGGAAGGTAGCGGGTTCTTCTTTTAGCCAAGAATTCACCAGATTTAAGACAACACGTTTTAAAGTTAAGATCTGGTTAAACTTAAAACCAGGATGTTGAGTTTTTGTAGGATGCTAGGCTAGCCCTAAGTCTAGTGTTTTTAGTACAAAAACCTTTGGTTAGTGTTATGTAGGGAAATTTCAAAACTGAATTTTATAGCTGTTTCTGCGGAGGTAAACTGTGGGTTTATCTATAGAAAACCTAACTCACTTTGATGCTTATTTTAGTATTGTGAGCGAAGTTGAAAAGTTCTTCCATCGTAGGGTATATAACAACTCTATCTCTATTCTCAGTAGCCAGGAGAATGCTGAATGAAGGCAGGCGATCGCGTTCGCCTCAAGCAGTTGTTTAGGCCTTCATTAATTAGTACACAATCTTACCGATTTGGTATTGTTGTGGATATTGTTTCTACCTTTTACAACGCTGAGGTATTAGTTTATCTATATGATCCTAACACTGAAGCTATCTATATCGACGAAACCGGGATACAAGCTATCTACAGTTTTCAGCTTGAGGAAATAGAACGTTTTGAATAAAAGATTTTAAGAGCGATAATCCTTGAGATCAAGGATATCAAAATTAAAAATTTACATGATTCAAAGATAGTTTTTATAGGCATTCGTTAAGTTTAACGATGTTCGGCATTAAACTTTATTCGTCACTATTCCTAATCAACAGAATTCACATTTTTCACTTTTATAGAACCCAAACCCAGAAGGATAATTTTTCTGTCGCCTCGTGACCGGGAAACTGCCCTTCTCGCTTTTGGCGCAGAAATGCTTGTGGCTTTGCCAGTAAAATCCCTGAGAAAGGTTATTTATTGCTAGGAAAGAACGTTATTTTTTAATCAGGTACGTTCCTTTTTCCAAATGCAATGGTCAAAATTCTTCACCTTTCTGATATTCATTTGGGCAGCGGTTTTTCCCATGGACGATTGAATCCTGAAACGGGGTTGAACACACGTTTTGAAGATTTCGTCAAAACCCTCAGTCTGTGCATGGATCGAGCGATCGCCGAACCCGTTGACCTGGTGCTTTTCGGGGGGGATGCTTTTCCCGACGCTACACCACCGCCTCTGGTGCAAGATGCCTTCGCTAGCCAATTTCGCCGCTTAGCAGATGCAGGTATTCCAGCAGTGTTGCTGGTAGGGAATCACGACCAGCACTCCCAGGGGCAGGGAGGAGCCAGTTTGTGCATTTATCGCACCCTAGGAGTGCCGGGGATAGTGGTGGGCGATCGCCTCATGACTCACCACATCGAAACACGACAAGGGCCTGTCCAGGTTATTACCCTGCCCTGGATCACTCGTTCAACCCTATTAGCCCGTAATGAAACCGAGAATCTTTCCCTTACTGAAATCAATGAATTGCTCATTGATCGCTTACGGGTTGCTCTAGAAGGTGAAATTCGCCAGCTTAATCCAGAGCTTCCCAGCATTCTCCTGGGGCACCTGATGACCGATACAGCTCATTTGGGAGCCGAGCGCTTTTTGGCAGCAGGAAAGGGATTTACTATCCCCATGGCACTTTTGGCGCGTCCCTGCTTTGACTATGTGGCGCTAGGTCATGTTCACCGCCACCAAATCCTGTGTGATGCTCCCCCGGTTGTTTATCCCGGCAGTATTGAGCGGGTGGACTTTAGCGAAGAAAAGGAAGAAAAGGGCTATGTACGGGTAGACCTGCAGCGTGGGAACGTGCGCGTTGAATTCTGTCCACTGCCCGTACGCCGCTTTCAGACCATCAAGCTTGATCTGTCCGAGGCAGAGAATCCTCAGGCTGAGTTGCTAGCAGCATTAGAAGCAGAAATCCTTACCGATGCTGTTGTGCGTCTGGTATATCAGGTTCAATCGATCCAGCTTGATCACATAGACCTGAATGCTCTTCAAGAAGCCCTCAGCCCGGCCCATAGCTACAGCATCTACCCTGAACTTACAAGCCAACTTGCCCGTGCCCGCTTGCCCGAATTAGGCAGTAGCAACAGCACAGACCCTCTGGAGGCATTGCAAGCCTACCTGGATACTCAACCGCATCTAGCTGACCTAAATGCTGAATTACTCTCTGCTGCTGAAGCTCTCCTATCATCCGACGACTTACCCGTCTGGATAGCAGAGGATGGCGACTTACCTCAGGAGGCTATTTCGGAAACTGCTAGCGCTCAATTGCGGTTACTTTAGCGTAAAGGCTACAGATATAACCCTTTTTAGTCTGAAGAGGGATGAAAGGTAGACTTGGGACTTCGTCTCACATCCATCTCTCATCCCTCCCCAGACGAGAAAATGCTGTAACAGTTCGTTAAAACACTGATCACGAATAGCTTGATAAGATTTCCATGTTTTATGCATCCACGTTGGTTTACAAAACACAGAGATTCTAAGGTCTATTTTATTATTTTTGCGTGTGATTTGTACACACAAAAATAATAAAATGGGCTGCTTTAAAGCACGTCCTAGTAACAGAATAGCTCCATCTATTCAGAACTTGTAAAGTCCTTTAAATAGGGATATTTTTGCCATGAATGTGAAAATTTCGCCCCTAGTAAATAGAACCGATGATTACAGCACTGTGTGAATTGATTAAGTACAGAAGGTAGTGTGTGGCGTGACACGCCACACACTACCTTCTGTACTTACAGCGCTTTTCAAGCGCTGTAATCAACTTGAATATCGCTATAAGACCTGTTTTAAAAGTCATTTTTTCATATACTCCACGTATAAAAAATCCCCCTTACCACTAGCTTTAAAGCACGCCATAATCCATATACTTGCTAAAAGCCCTCTAAAAGCTTTAAAGATCACAAATAAAACAACCATGTAATTTTCGTACTGGAGTAACGACTTTACGGCACTTCAATATAAAAATTACAGGTTATTAAGCAGTATGCTCGCCATTTTTCTCAAACGCCTGATTTTGCGTGCACATCGCTCATGCAAAATCAGGCGCTTGAGAAAAATGGCAAAGGTATTTATTGAGTACATGATGAGCCTGAGGGTGTGGACGATTTATAAAACGTCCACACCCTCAAGACTTCACGGAGCACAGTGTTTTTAATTTGAGCAGCACAAGAACAGTGTTCTGTAGCCTCTCCACTCTGTTCCTAAACCTCCGATGCGTCCACGCGAGACAGGGATGCACAAGGTCTAAGCTATTACCTTGAGCTCGGTGCAAAAACCTTAGTTTTGAAGCATAAGTTGCAATTTTTAATCTAAATAAAAACCAAAAGTTGTGTAAAGCTGGCGTAAAGCTAACTTTATTAACTTTTGTCGTAAAAATTAGCCTTCGTAACGTTTTGCGAGGTATCAGCCTCATTTCGTATTTATAAAGTTTATGTAAAGTTCCTGGAATGACCGCCTACCCCCTGATCCCCAGCTTGAAATTTTCGTGATAACGTAATCCCTGTTCCACAACCCATTTGTGAATACGTAACGAGTACGAGTTGGGTTCGGGATTTTTGCAATGCGGTCTGCTTGCTATCCACATCCCACCCCGAAGAGCAGCCTATAGGTGGCTACTCACAAGTAGCCCGGGTGCAACTGGTCTGGTTGTCCCAAGTTGTGTGTGTTCCGGTCTCGTCTCCTCGCTGTTCTTCACTGTGGAGTTTATGAATCAATACCTTTGGAGCAGCTTTGCTGCTGCCGTGCTTTTGACCAGTTCTCTGGGCGTTGCTTCTGCGGAAGCTCTGCAACCTGGAGGTGGTGCTGAGGAGCAAACGGATCCCCTGTCCGCTGTTGAAACCATCGCTAATGCCCGCACCAATGTGGGTCATCCTAGCCAGCAAGTTGCTCGCGTCGAAACAGGCGCATCTGCAACTCTTCTGGATATTTCAGTGGTAGATGGCCTTACAGAAGCCTCGAATGAAAAGTTTGTCAATGCTGACTCTGTGGTTGACCAGAGTTCAGTTAGAGTCGCGACGGCTGCCATCTCTCAGGACAGAATCCTTGTCCCCTCTGAGCCGCCCCTCGCACCTCCCCCTTCTCCCATTGAGCTACTGGCGAGCGAAGATGCCTCTCGCACTTCGGATCCCTCGGAATTTACCGTTGCCGCGGTACAGGATGGCGTAGCATCCTGGTATGGTCCTGGATTCAATGGCAATCGGAGTGCTAGTGGAGAAGTCTTCAATCAGAACGCTCTAACCGCCGCCCATCGCTCGTTGCCTTTTGGAACGCGAGTTCGCGTCACCAATATGCGGAACGGTCGCTCAGTCATCGTACGAATTAATGACCGGGGTCCCTTTTCCGGTAGACGATTGATCGATCTATCCCGAGCGGCTGCCAGCGAAATTGGCATGGTCAGCACTGGGACAGCTCAGGTACGTCTGGAGGTTCTGCAATAGGCTAGAAACCATGCTTACTGGCCTGGGAGCCAATCTGACAACGTAAGGTTAGCAGAACCGTGGTTGTGGAACAGCAGATACGCCCCAAGTCATTCGTTTTACTCCTTGTAAAACTCTGATATGAGGTTAAGACAGGTAGAACCTGTTTTACATCACCCAATTGAATTATCTGCGAAAGTGCAGAAGACTTTTTTCGATCTGGACGCCATCTGACAACGTCAGGTTACAAAACCGTGGTTGTGGAACAACAGGTAGGCTCCAGGTCTTTTATTTAGACAGATGGCTGCCAACATATTGTTGACAGCCTAGGAGCACTCGATTTTCAGGAGCTATGGCTTAGGACGGTAGGGATAGGAGGTAGGTTCCTCGTTGCTGATAATGTTTTCGGCTCTATAGGACCTATACATAATGATGGGTGTAGTGGAGCAAATCTACTACACCCATCAGTAATACACCATCTGTAGTGAATTTGCACAAGTCGTGACTCATCTTTAAAAAGTCAGAGGGGTTTTGGCACTGAGTGCCAAAACCCCTCTGACTTTCGATGACTAACCTGAGTTCGGGTTATGGGCTTTTCACCTGATCCCAAACGGATGTTTAGATAGGGCGGTAAACCCGGTAATTAAGGCTGGGAAATATATTATCAATGGCTTCCACTTTTTCTAGCCAGCCTGAGTCAATTTTGCCCTGCAGGACGTCTTCCCAAAGTTTGTTGAAGCGCATGAGGTGCGATCGCGTCCTTCTAACCGCATAGGGGACCATCGTACCCGTACGCATAATGAAAGCCCAGTCAGAGGATTGGGCTAGCAGCAGCTCCCGGGCAGCCTGGTTAAGAGCACGCCACTCTAACTCATCAGCTGGTTCGCGGCGGGAGAGGTCAATCATCCGCTCAGCGGCCTTGTGCAAGTGGGGATAAATCCACGCGTTAGTTTCGTTCAACCAATATTCATGGAAGCCCTTGTACCCCCAACTAGATTGGGAAGGACGGCATACCTGTTGGGTAGGGTTGCCCCGCAAATAATCCGCCAGGTGTGTCATTTCATAGGTGCTCTGGTCAAACCAGGTCTTGCGGAACAGGTAGTCGAGGAACCAAGGACCCTCGTACCACCAGTGACCAAACAGCTCAGCATCATAGGGGGAGAGAATGATCGGCTTGCGCTGCATAATGCCGTACAGGTGCTCGACCTGGCGTTCGCGGTTATACATAAAGTTAGCGGCATGATCAGCCGACTTCTCTCGTGCCCAGTAGGGGTCGTAGAGCGCTTTGTCGCTAAGTCCCAGGCCTTTTCCCGTAATTTTGTGGTATTTGATGCCCACGTTTTTCCGCTGGCCGTTGGGCATGATGTAGGGCTTGATGTACTCATATTCCGCATCCCAGCCCAGGTCACGGTAGAACTCGCGGTATTCGGGGGCCCCTGGATAACCTACGACAGACGACCATACCTGCTGAGAGGATTCATGATCGCGGCCAAAGGCGGCAACCCCAGTTTCAGTAAAGATGGGAGCGTAGGTGCCAAAGCGAGGGCGAGGGCGGGCATACAGCAAACCATGCCCATCCATAATGAAGTAGCGCAACCCAGCATCGGCAACCATCCGTTCCAGACCATCAAAGTAGGCACACTCTGGCAACCAGATGCCATTGGGAGTACGGCCAAATGTTTCTTCATAGTGCTCAACGGCTACCTTTATCTGCGCCCAGACTGCCTGAGGATACATTTTCATGAGGGGCAGGTAGCCATGGGTCGCACCACAGGTAATCACTTCCAAATTATTGGAATCCATAAACTGCTTGAAAGCAGTGATCAGGTTGCCGTTGTAGCGCTCCCAAACCTGACGCACATTTTTAAATTCTGTGGCGTAGTGCTCCGCCAGGTACTTCATGTGACCGTTGTGGTCATGGCGTTCGATTTCCAGTTCGGTCAATTCCTCTAACTGGGATAAATGGGCACTGTAGCGCTCTTGCAGTAGAGGGTCGAGCAGCATGGATACCAGTGGCGGGGTTAGACTCATGGTGAGTTTAAAGTCGACGCCGTCTCGCTTTAGCCCTTCAAACATCAAGATTAAGGGGACGTAAGTCTCGGTGATGGCCTCAAATAGCCATTCCTCCTCCAGCACGTAGTCACTTTCGGGGTGACGGACGAAGGGGAGGTGGGCATGCAACACCAACGCGAGATAGCCAATACTCATAGTCAGAACCCGGAGTTAGGGAGAGGTCAACGGAATAATCAGAATTTATCAGGATAAAGAGGGCAAACTGGAGTCGTCAGCCTCCCGAAAGATTATTACAACAGATAAACAGAAAAAGAATTTCGAGAAAGTCTACTTGAAACTTGCGTCAATTTCCTCATCTGCAAATATGCTAGGGCATATCGCCAAGCAAACGTTAGGCGCGCGATGAAAAGCTGCATGGGTCTATGACACAGTCGAATTTAGTCGATCGGGCGAAGCAGGGAGATCCCCAGGCGATCGCCACCCTAATGAACCGTTCTCTTCAACCTAAGGGCATCCTGGCTCGAGTTAACCGGGAGGGCGATCACCTCCGCATCTATTTAGAAGCGGAACAGGTACCCAACCGGGATGCACTGATGACCTTCGTTCAGAACGGGCTGAGCAATCTGCACATTGCCAATATCAGTGTTGTGGAAGTGATTGGGCAGCAAAGTGGCCAAAATGAGGCGGCCTGGACACAAGAATGGCAAATTGATCCAGAGGAAGCTGAAACGGGAATTGAGTTCATCAGTCGGGGCGACCCCGAAGTCGTGGTACTACAAAGAAATCACCCCCCCGTTCCACCGCCTCGGCCCATTCCTCCTCCAGCTCCACCGCGCCCAATGGCCTTCTCAGGACCTGTGGAGGAATCCTTGAAGGAGGAGCCCTTGAAAGAGGAACCCCTGAAGGAGGAGTCCTTGAAGGAGGAACCCCTGAAGGAAGAGCCATTGGAGGAGCTGGACGACCTCGACTTCAATGAAGCTGAGTTGTTCTCCATGCGTGAGGGACTATCGGGCCTTGCCTATAGTCCTCTAGAAGCGGAGCCTCTAGCTGCAACACCAACAAATAATAGTCATGGTCTGGATGCAACCACCCTGGAAGTTGAACCCGAAGACGATGAATTGCCGCCCGAATTGTTAGCGGCCGAAGTAGCCCGTCAAGTGCAGCAGGAAATTCCCTCGGATCTGCTGATTGACGAGGGTGCAGAAGGATCCTCAACAGCGGCAGGCAGCCTAGGGCTGACAGACGAGGCGATCGGTGTTGCCCAGTTCCCTTCTGTGAATGACTTAGCGTTGGCTAACGAGCTTTACATGGATGACGATGTCACCCCAGAGGCCGAGCCGTCGATCCTGGAGGAACCGTATCTAGAGGAATCCGATCTAAATCCAAATTTCTTGCCAGAGGACGAATATCCTGATCTGGCTACGGATGAGCTGCCCCCGCCACCACCTCCGCCACCACAAATGGAAATTACCCCCAGTCCTGATATGGATGCTGGGGATGATCTTCAGATTACTTACCTGGATGAGGATGAAGATGAGGACACTATTGTCACGGAGATAGAGCCTGACAATTCTTTTGACAACAGAGGAGGCCTCGTCATTGAAGAACCTACTCCTCAGGGACAGATGATCGGGTCGCCGATCGCCATTCAACCCATTCACCCTCCCCAGGATGATAGAGACGGCTCTCGAAAATCAGGCGTCGGGTTATGGGTTTGGCTTGTGGCCTTTTTCTTGACTGGTTGGATTGGTGCCTTAATTGGTCTAGCAATCTGGAAAGATAGACAGGAGCCTACCCCCACCCCTCAGCCCAGAGCCGAACAGTTACGGTCGGTTTAGGGGATCGATGATGGCGTCATTCATGCTCCTAATGGGTATGGCACTTTTAAGAGGAGAGGTAGCGATCGCCCATCCTGCCCGCCTTTCCGATACAGCGCGCCATGTGCTCAGAAGCAGACAGTTTATTTTTGAAAAGCCGCGCTCAGTAAGGCTCTTCAAAAATAAACTGTTCTAAGGAGGTTTCTGCATAAGAATTTACCCAGAATGTTGGTGCTTTGCCCGCTTCGCGGGCAAAGCACCAACATTCTGGGGATAATTTCATTACTGGAAATCTCCTAATCAGAATGATGATCCAACCAGTCCTCTAACTCCTGCACCAGCCACAAGCACTCCAGCTCAGACATCCCCTGCCGCAGGTTAATAAATTCCTGTGCCGTACGAAGCGAGACGCCGTTGAGGTAATTGACTCGCTGCCATAAAATACCAACGATGGACGCAGGCGGAATTTCTCGCCGGTTCCAAATAATTCCCAGAGAACGACGGCAAATTTCGAGGCGATCGCCCTCAATGGAAATTTCGGTGTGCTCACGCCATAGTAATAGCAGCCAAAACACAATCACCAGTAGCACCCCAGCCCCCAGCAGCATAATTAGAACCGGAGCTTCCGAAAGCATTGAGATGAGTAGGGCGATCGCAGCCAGCACCAATATCATCCCAAGGCATCCCGCATTCAGCGTATTAAAGAAGTAACGGTAAAGGAATAGCTGCCAACTCATCAGTGGCGGAATTAGAATTTTCAGGTTCTCGGGATACCGAGCGAGTTGAATACGCGTCCGTTCTGGCCGCTGAATTCGGCGCGAGTATGTGTCGGCTGGAACAGGCAAATAACCTGTCTTCAAGGCATCAAGAGCCTCATCAGCAGAAGCAAAGCGGTGTTCCACGGCAGGCTCGACCATTTTTTGCAGCCACGCCGCAAAAAATGGCCGCAATTTCAGAACATTTGTAAACTGAAAGCGGCCATTGCGCTGAGGTAGATCTGCAGGGGGAATGCCCGTCAGTAGGTGAATTAGTGTTGCCCCCAGAGCATATAGATCAGAAGCAGGTACCGACCGGCCCCAAAACTGTTCCAAAGGAGCGTAGCCACAAGTACCCACTACGGTAAACGTCACTCCCGTTAGAGTAGCCTGATCCTGAACAGCCCCAAAGTCTACTAAATGAATGTAGCCGTCATCGTCCAAGACTAAGTTGCTAGGCTTGATATCCCGATGCAGGACAGGTGGGTCTTGCCTGTGTAAGTAGTTCAGAATGTGGAGCACATTAACGGCTAATTGCCGGATTTCTTCCTCCATAAGCACCTCCTCCCTGTTCAGGTATTCCTGTAGTGAGGCACCAGGGATGTAATCCTGTACCAGCCCAAACCAGAGCACCTGCGACTCTATGGAAAAAGAATCGCGGTATTTGGGGATGCGAGGATGATCCAGGGCTTTGAGTACCTGTGCTTCTCGCTCGAAAAGCTTCAGTTCATCCAATTGCATATGAGGGTTGAAAGCCAGCAATTTGACGATGACCGATTCGTTTCCCTGCATTAAATCAGTGGCGAGCCACGTCTGCCGACTAGCAGCCGTATGGCCCAGACGCTTTTGTAGCTGGTAACGATCATGAAGAATTTGCTGCGCTTCAATCATCATCTTTTGCTCTGGTCGTCAGAATTCTGAAGAGTCGGATTTATTTTGAGGTCAAGCCGACTTTAATGTAACCAGCAGTTCTCATTATGAGCTTCAAAGCCAAGATTGCGCGCCCGACGGGCGCGCAATCTTGGCTTTGAAGCCCGAAAACCGCTTGCCTTCGGCAAGCGGTTTTCGGGCCTAATTCCATACTGAGAATTGCTGTAATGTAACCCACCGAAACCTGGCTGAATGGAGGTATAAGAAGGACTGTCTGCTATGCGCTTCCCGGCCTTCATGCCTCTATTTAGCAACAAACAATGTTTTAAGATGGAAAATGTGGGATGGGGTACGGAAACCCCATCTCAACGGTTTTTACTTTGCCGTTGTACTCTATAAGAAACCCTTAACGTTGGGGCTTATTGCCTCGATGCTACCGAAGTTGCAGGTTTTACCGTTATGACCTCTTTCGCCACCTCTGCTGCCCGTGCCGATCTTAGTGAGTTGCGTCGTCTGAAGTCGCTACTACCGCCAGAACTTCGAAGCTGGGTCACCATTGAAGCGGCGACATCAGCCAACCCGCCACTGATCACCAGCGAAGAAATCGGTAAAGATCAGGTCGAGGTTCAGGTCGATTTGACGAAGTGGGAAATGTTTGCCCTCGATCAGCGTAATCTACTGTTCTGGCATGAGGTAGCCCGAGTGCAAAACGACACCATTCCCAAAGATGGATGGGAAATGGCGGCACTTGCTATTGGTCTGGGAGGCGCTGTTGGGGAACTGTGGGTACAGGATGGCTTACTGCTGATGCTGGCTCTGGCCCTATGCGGTGTATCAGGCTGGCGGCTGTACAAGCGCAACAATGGCGAAAAAACTCTGCAGGAAGCCATTGAGGCTGATGACAAGGCGATCGCCCTGGCCACCCGCTTTGGCTATTCCCTCCCCAACGCTTACAAGAGCCTAGGTAGTGCCCTCAAGATTCTGATTGAGCAATCCTCTAAAAAACAACAGCGCAAACGGTACGAAGTGCGGTTGGATGCCCTGAAGAAGAGCGCAGCCAAAGCAAAATCCCGTGTTAAAGGTGAACCTGTTTAAACTCTTCACCTATGAACCTGACTTACCTGGATAGCAACTCCTGGCTCATTGAGCTAGGAAACACTCGCATTTTGCTGGATCCCTGGCTGGTGGGGGATTTAGTGCTGGGAGGTACGCCCTGGCTGTTTCGAGCGTCTCGCTCAACCCCACATCCTATTCCAGAACACGTTGACCTGATTTTGCTGTCTCAAGGGTTAGCTGATCATGCCCACCCAGAGACCCTAAAGGTGCTCGATCGCACGATTCCTGTTGTGGCATCTCCCAGTGCCGCCAAGATTGTCACCGACCTGGGATATCAGCAGGTTACAGCCCTCGCGCATGGGGAATGGTTTGATTGGCAGGGCCGGTTGACCATTCAGGCTTTCCCTGGTTCCCCCATTGGGCCTTTCTTGACTGAAAATGCATATTTGTTAGCAGATACCGTCCAGCAAGAGCGGCTCTACTACGAACCCCATGGCTATCACCATCCCTCTCTGCAGCAAGAAAAACCGGTAGATGTCGTCATCACACCGCTCATTAATGCTGAGTTGCCCTTAGTTGGGCCAATTATTAAAGGCCAGGATAGCGCCTTGACCATAGCCCAATGGTTGCGCCCTCAAGTGATGTTGCCAACGGCTGCTGGGGGAGATGTGGAATATGAAGGAGTACTGCTGACGTTGCTGCGAGAAGTGGGTACGCTGGAAGCCGTCCAGACCCTCCTACAGGAAAATGGGCTGTCAACCCGAGTGCTGCAACCGAAGTCAGGCGATCGCCTCGACTTAACCTTTGCAGCCTCCAACCCATCAACAGGTTCCTAAAAAATTAAAAAGCATTGAAAAGATTGATTTTCCGTACCTTCAGGACACGGGAAATCATTTTTTTATCGTTATATCTGGGCTTATAGCAAATAAGGTTAAATGCCAATGATGAAAAGTTTTGCGGCGCAAAGCGCCGCAAAACTTTTCATCATTGGCATTTTCGAGGGGAGCTTTGCGCGCTTCTCGAAAATGCCCTTCATCGGAACTCAGGTTACATAAAATCAAAGTTTCTAGAAACACTGCAAAAATTACCACCCACGGTAGGTGCAAGAAGACGGAGTGCCACTCTAGAGCGCCAGGAAATTGTTATGAGGTGTATCGCTCTTGTATCCCGAGACTGATATACCAGGGTGAGACATAGTGTAAGAACATTACTTCTTCAAACTAAAACGGTGGTAAATTCTAGTACCAGACTTCTGTATTTAGGCAGATGGCAAGTACAGCTTTTAGGGTTTTGTCAAGAGTGTTGAAACCCTTGCCTTGTAAAGATTGTGAAGTTTCTGTGATCCGGCAGAATTATACTTACGTACCCCCTAGCCCTTGGGCTAACCTTTGGATCAATGAATCATCCTCAGGCTTACTCATTTGTTAACTGTTTGGGGTCATCGCATAACAAAAAGTCCAGTTAACAGGTCAGAGATGATATTCTTCGCACTCACCACTTATGTGAAGCTGACGTACGGGTAAACCACAGGGGCTTGGAAAGGATAAGTTTATGCGTTCTTCACAAATCTCATCGGAGAGACAATCGGGCAGGCCAACCGCCGCACGGTTTGACCTGCGATCGCCCGGTTTTGCAAAACTTCGTCGAGGCGCGACTGTTGGTTGGTTACGGATCGCAACCCTAGTTTTAGTAGATTCATTACTGCTGTCTGCTGCATGGATGATAGCCGTTACCATCGGCACCTACATGCAATCACCCTGGACAGGTGAAGACAAGCCATTTTTCATGTTGATCATTTTGGGAATCACAATTGGCGTGATTGCTTCTCGGGGATTATATGCGCCCGGCAACAATCGCCGTGATTACCTGGGCTTATTTCAGTCCGTTTCCCTGGCCATTTGCATTATTCTGATCACTGCATTTCTCTACGAACCTGGGCAATTTGTCTCCCGCTCCACCTTTTTACTGTTCTGGTTCTTTAGCGTTGGCCTGGTCTGCGCCGGACGCTTTTTTGTGGAAGTGGCGGTAGAACGATTTCGGCAGAAGGGCGCTATTCGCTACCCAGCCTTCATCATTGTGGATGGGGAGGCCGACTCGGCGGTGCGTCTGATTGAGCGGGAGAACCGTTATGACATTGCAGGGATCGCCAATAGCCGCAGTCTGGATCGTCATCGTCGCAGTGAAACACTAAAGATGCTCCGCGACATGGGTGTTGCCGAGGTGTTCATCTCCTGGGAGTCCATTCGCAATCGTATGTTCGTTTGCTGGCACTTCCAAACGGCTGGTATTACTGTCCACATTCTGCCGAGTGGAACGGAACCGGTTCTACCCAAATCTGAACTTTGGATCATTGGTGGTCAGCCGTCCCTTACCTTTCCGCCTCCAGTCATTACAGGTACTGACTTCTGGGTAAAGCGTACCTTCGACTTTTGTGCCTCTATTTTCCTGATTGTGCTTCTCTCCCCCATCCTAATTACTATTAGCCTACTGATCCTGTGGGATTCTCCAGGGCCAATTTTCTTCCGGCAAACCCGCGTGGGACTGCATGACGAGCCCTTCAAGGCATGGAAGTTCCGCACAATGGTACCCAATGCCGAAAAGCTCCAGAAGGAGTTGGAAGCCAATAATGAGATGAAGGATGGCGTCCTCTTTAAAATGAAGGATGATCCCCGCATCACCCGAGTAGGGAAAGTTCTCCGTCAATACAGTCTGGATGAGCTACCACAGTTGTTTAATGTGGTGATGGGTGAGATGAGTCTGGTTGGTCCGCGTCCTCTTCCGATGCGAGATGTAGAACGCTTTTCCGAGTCACACTACTTACGCCATGAGGTATTACCCGGCATCACCGGTCTCTGGCAAGTTTCGGGCCGTTCTGACATTACAGACTTTGATCGTGCAGTTGGCCTTGATATCGCTTACATTGAAAACTGGTCACTGTGGCTTGACCTCAAGATTTTGTTCCAAACGGTGGGGGTCGTTCTTCGTAAACGGGGAGCCTATTAAATACAAGCCACCCCTCAGTCCGGCTGAACTAAGTTTAAGGGTGTGTCTCCTATTGAGTAAGTGGGTATTCAGGTAGGCTTTAGCCTACCTTTTTTATTGGACCGATATAGCCTTCTGGTTCTGAGCACGTAATACCGTTTTTACACAAAGCTTATACCAAACAAATATGAAGCTGCGCCAAACTAGAAGAGTCCTCTTTGAGGTGATGGGCGATGACAGGACGTCCTTTTCAAGTCACGGTGACGGAGAGCCTGGAGCAGTTAGAG
>NZ_JAMPLB010000129.1:0-8429 GCF_039962325.1 Leptolyngbya sp. PL-A3 | reverse complement strand
GGCTTTGATACGATTGGGTCATTGTTGTTTCCTCCTACGGAGTTGGCTCATCAAGCCACCGTAGGAGTTACTTTACTGCCGCAACGCTCAAAACTCTTCGAGTCACACTGGTCGAACCAGTGGCTTACCTCAGTTGTTCAGTTAGTAAAGCTTTTCAGAGCTCTATCTTCGTAGGGGTCGCTCTCACCTGTCAACTGTACGCCATTACTTGCATCAAACCTCAATGAAAAATGGCTAAACTGCCACCTCAGCTTCATATTCGCGTGGGTAACGGAAGAATAGCTGTTTTAGCGATCGCTCGCCCCCGCGCCTCTTGAAAAAATCTACGATTCGCATCTGAGCTTCTTCTCAGCCTGCACCACATGGATAGAAATCAAGGCAGACGCACGACGATCAGAATATAGCTGCCCCGCAACCTAGAAGAGAGTGATGCCCAGACCCCCCATCATTCAAGCCAACCAGTCTTACCTATTTACGGACTACTTTCGCCTTAGTTTTGCACCGAGCGATATCCTGGCCTGCTTTGATATCACACACCATAAGGCGTTTTTGACCTTACCCCAAGTTACAGGGCCGCTCGACCGCCTAGAGAACCTGGTCGATCGCATTGAGAAAAGCTTGCCCCGATTGAGCCTAACTAAGGATTACCTGCTGGCTTACCCATTTCGAGAGCGATCGCGACCCAACCAGTCTTCCCGTGTCTGGTTTGCCTCAATCAACTGCGGTAATTCTTGAACGGTGAGTCATGATTGATATATGGGCAGTAGCGAGGCGATCGCCATGTATGCAGCCATTACACAACCTCTGACCTTTGAAGAGTTTCTTGCCTGGGACGACGGATCAGGCAACCAGTTTGAGCTAGTTAATGGGATTCCCGTGCCACTATCTGAACCCAACGCCAACCACGAGGACTTGGTGCAACGACTCTGCGCCTACCTCGAAGCTCATTGTTTAGAGAACAACCGCCCCTTCGTTCCCCGGCAATCTAAACAGGTGCGGCTAAAAACAGAACCTGAAGAGCGGGAAAAAAGCTATAAGGCCGACATCGTCATCTTTGCAAAAGACGAGTGGGAGCGCATGAAAGGCAGCCCAAGCTCTGCTGCTGCCTACATAGCTCCACCGGGAATCATCGAAGTCGTCAGTACAAACTGGAAGGATGACTACCTCACAAAACTGGCAAAGTACGAAGATTTAGGCGTTTTGGAGTACATCATCGTAGACTACGCGGCCTACGGTGGCGTACGCTACATCGGCTCCCCCAAGCAGCCCACAATTACGATCTATCAGCTCGAAGCTGGAGAGTATCAGCCCGGAAAACCCTTTAGAGGCCAGGATCAGATCGAGTCTCGGCTCTTTCCAAATCTTTCTCTTACAGCAGAGCAAATTTTTGCCATGAGCAAATAGATCGGCTAACACCCCAAAAATTTCTCAGGATTTTGCTTCTACCTGAAGAAAGTCTGTTAACCTTCGTAAAGAGGTGTTCACACCTATGCAAACCTATATAAAATTCGATCACCGTTAATATGGTGACTGCCATGAGTAACACACAGCTTTTGGCGATCGGGGAAGTAGCAACGGCTCTCAACCGGAGCATCGACACAATCCGTCGGTGGGACCGGCAAAACTGGTTAAAACCCAGCGTGCGCCGGTGGGATGGCACTCGGCTCTATCGAACCGACTACATCGAACACTTCCGAAACTTGCTCAATCAGGGAATGTCTCCCCAGAAAGCGCTTGAGCAAATCTACGAACAGTACCACCCGCAATCGGAAGCCCTTGTTGAAGCCAGCTAATTGACCCGATAAACCGGATCTGTCTTTTCCTGCATACCTTTTCTGTTGCTCCCAACGGAGGCCATTGCTGTGACCCAAACCCCCATCAGTAACGCCAAGTGGACGACGGAAGACTACCATCGCATGGTTAATGCAGGGATTTTAGACGATCGGCCTGTGGAACTGTTAAACGGAGAAATCGTTGAAATGCCCCCAGAAGGCATTCCCCATGCAGATTCAGGCGATGTGGCTGAGGACTATTTGCGGCAACGCCTGGGCGATCGCGCCCGCATTCGCATTGGTAAACCCATTACCCTTCCCAACCACTCAGAACCGGAGCCTGACCTCTGCATTTGCCGAAATATCCGCTACAACACCCACCATCCCTACCCGGAAGACATCTTCTGGCTGGTCGAATTTTCAGATTCTAGTCTGGCTAAGGATCTGCAAGTCAAAACAAAAACTTACGCCGCAGCCCAGATTCCAGAGTATTGGGTGCTGAACTTAAAAGAAATGAAGCTGATTGTATTCCGTTCACCCACCCCCAATGGATACCAGGTCGAGGAAACTTTCACCCAGGGCACCATTCATCCCCTGGCGTTTCCAGACATTGCAATATCAGCACAAGAATTGCTGAGTTAGGAGGGCGATCGCCATCATGACGCAAGCAGTCGTTAAACCGAGAGTCAGCTTTGAAGAGTACATTGATATTTGCGCCCAGACCGATGAGCGCTACGAATTGGTGCGTGGAGAACTGCGTCTGGTGAATCCCCCCACAGTTTTGCATTACCGCATCGCAAAATTTCTGGAAAGGGTTTTGGATCAGGCCATCCTAGACCACTTCGGCCAGGATGCATGGGAAACCTTTCGAGACGCGGGGCAACGGACAGAGTATGACACCTCTCGCCTCCCCGACCTTGCGATTGTTTCCAAAGCAGAAGCCGATAGGCTTTTGAACCAAACCGCCGTCTTCCAAATTCCTAGCCTACTGGTCGTGGAAATTGTGAGTCCTAGTTCAGCCAGTGAAGACTACGATGAAAAATTCCACGAATACCAAGCTTTAGAGATTCCAGAATACTGGATCGTAGACCCCAAAGGGCTTGGAGCCGCCAAGCACATTGGATTTCCAAAGGCTCCCACCCTCACCATTTATGAATTAATCGAAGGAGGGTATGAATCCAGGAAGTTTCGAGACGACGACCCCATTCAGTCGTCCATTTTCAAAAACCTGAATTTAACGGCCAATGAAGTCTTTTCAGCCCGGAGGAAAGACCCATGATCTTTGCGCCTACCCTACCAAGTCCGAGCAAAGACTACCCTGAAACCATCGATAATCATGGAGTTATTGAAGAACTCACCACCATTCGGGAAAGGCTTTCAAGTGATGAAGCAGCCGATCGGGTTGCCCCAATTGATAACAGAGAGAACTTACAACAGCTTGAACTTGAAAAAGATAAGCTTTCAAATCTGATCACCTCCATTGGTGCAGCATCTCTCATCGCTGGACTAGCAACCTTTTCTGTTGCATGGCTGGGAATTCTTTTAACCTGGAAACCGGCAACGAGACTTGAAAAAGTAAGCAGGCTCATCAAGCTAATTAAGAATATCCTGGAAGAATTTGAGGGGCTTGGAGTCGAAGCGTTACCTCTGATAAAAGTGCCTGGATATCAGCCCATCGACTTATTTGTTCGATTTCCAGGAAAGGAGTTTTTGCTATTTGCGATTCGCTCTTTTGGAGAATCGAAAATTATTTACAATGAGCACAAGCAAGCCCTGTATTATAGGCGAAGTAAAAAAGGTCTGAAGCGGTGGGAACCTGACCCACTGACAGAATTATCAGAACAAGCTTATTGGCTCAGAAAAAATAGGCGTAACTTGTTCGGTAATTCCAGAGGAGTCCGAAAGCCGATGGCCAAAGTGTTAGTGGTGTGGAATCAAACTAATTTAGACGAACACCAAGAACACTTGTACACTACAATCGGCGGCAAAAAGTTTTTGTTTATCCCCAGAGAAGGAGGGGCCTGTTATGTAATCCACTCAAGCCAAGTGATTGACTTTATCAGAGCGTGGCTCGCTCATCGGCAATCACAGGACCAAACAACCTAATTCCCTTTAAAATTCTGAACCCCCGTCGTGGATCGACAGGGGTACTCAGAAAAACGGAACCAGGATATTCATTTTTTGCTACCACGCAAAACCTGGTGACCCAGGAGATAGGGTATTGCTACCCTACTGCTTCAATCTTAGTGTATTTTTTTGCAGTTCTTCAACATGGGATCGCCAAAATCTACATACCGTAAGACTTTGAGAAATTTTTCGTGTTGATATTTTTGTCAACACGAACCTGGTCACCAATGAATACCCGGTTCCTTTGATCGAACTCATCAAAGGAATCGCAAAATGCCAAAACCCTCTTCAATGGAGGCTTGTGGGTTTCAGACGACCCATAAGCCCAAGCTCACTCTAAAATTAACTCCCAAAAATAATAAGACCCGTACCGCAAAACGAGAGCAACTTACCCCTGCCTCCCAGAATTATTCTGCAGAGACAAATATAGGCCCATCCCTCGGATCGCTGGTTGCGCCCTCTAGGACGTGTCCTCATGCTGGAATGGCGACCGCCATTCCAGGATTAACCAGTTCCCTGTACAGTAACCTAGCTCGCACCTGCGGATCAGCCGAAGGGGTTACGAATTCAGCATCTCTGCTCACCTTCCAGAATGAAGGAGGTGCGGCATGAGCAGCCTTACTGCCCTCAAAGATTGCCCCATCTGCGGCTCCCACGACAAGCGCTGTCGGGAAACCGAAACAGGCACCATCCTCTGTATGACCCTGACAGAGAGGGTGACGGGAGTCGATGGCTATCGGTTTATCCGCCCAACGAAAAATGATACCTGGGGCATTTGGATATCCGACGACGCTCAGCAGAATGATGACTGGCGGCGCAATTTGGAAGAACGCCGTGCTATCCAGGAACACCTGGAGGCACAAAAACGAGCCGCATCCATGTCGGCGGAGGAGCGCGATCGCCACTATCAACGGCTTCTGTCCTGCCTTTCCCTGCATCCCGACGACCGGACAGATCTCCACCGGCGAGGCCTAAGCGAAGCTCAAATTAAAGCAGGCCAATTCGTGTCCGTTGGCAAGTGGCAGAAGCTTCCGGAGGAGTTCCCCACAACCCTTCCTGGAATCAGCCTCACAGGGCGATCGCTCAATACCTCAGGAGACGGTTACCTGTGCCCGGTTCGCGACGCACACGGCTTAATCGTTGCATTGCAACTCCGCCTGCGTGATCCAGGCGATGGTGGGCGCTATCGATGGATATCGAGCGTCACTCGCAAACGACCCAACGGGCAACCGCCCAACTTACCCAACGGCGAATTACCTCTGGCCGTGTTCCGGCCCAGCGCCGTTAGCCGTCAGGCGATCGCTCTGGTCGAAGGTACCGGAGCCAAGCCTTTCATTACGTCTGAGCGACTTGGCATTGCCACCATTGGAGCTGCCGGGGGGCAATTTGCCTCCAGCCCCCAAACCTTACGAGCGTCTCTGGAAATCCTAACCGCCGAGGCTGGAACCAACTGCATTGAATTCTTCCCTGATGCTGGTTCTATCAAGAACTTCGGCGTGTTGCGGCAATACAAAGCAGCCTGGCAACTCCTGGAGGAATGGGGGTACTTGGTTCAGGTTGCCTGGTGGGGACAGGAATCAAAAGACGATCCAGACATTGACGAGTTGGAGAACCTGGGGGCGATCGCCTTTATCACTCCAGCCGAATTTCTGTCTCTAGCATCGTGCATCACCGGTTCTGCACAAGTCGCACAGTCGGTTCACAGTGCTGATAATGAATCTCCCACCCTGGGCGAACCTGATCCCATTGCATACGCTCGATACCAGGCAGAGCAGGAGGCTATAGAGCAGGCCGAAGCAGCCGAAGCAGCCGAACAAAAGCCTATTCTTGAGGCTCAAAAAGCAGCCGAGGAACAGGAAAGACGCGATCGCTACCGGGCTGAGACCGACCGCCTGATGGCCGAATTTAATAGCCTGAGGGTTGAGCCCACCCTGACCCTATCAGGGCGCTACATCCCTTCAGGGGTTCTGTCCTTACCAGAAATGAGTGGCACCATCCTCATTGATGGCCCCATGGGAGTCGGTAAGACTTCCACAGCACTCAGGGAGTTGGTTGAACAGCACCGACGCAAATTTCCAGGGGCATTTCGCTGTCTTTTGACTCCCAGAAATGCTTTAGGACGGCAATCGGCAGACGTACTCAAACTACCCCACCACACCACCTTTAAAGGGTTTGGCCGATGCCCCAATGAAGTCACCCTGTGCCCAGAGTCCGGCTGGCGCTTCCCCATCCGGCAATTGCCTGATGGCCCACCGCTGATTCTTATCGATGAAGTGAGCCAACTCTTTCACCAGGTCTTAGAGGGCAAAACTTCAAAGCAGAACCATGCCCTGATCCTCAATTGGCTGCGATCGCTATTTCGCTGGCTCACCGATCAAAACGGATGGCTTGTCCTCTCAGAAGATGGCATTACCAACCTGGAAATCGACCTAATCCAGGAAGCTTGTGGCCCTCAAGTGGTTGATTTTCTTAAGTTTGAGCGGCCTGCAAACCAGTCTAGAGACATCTCTCTATTTCAATCCCCTTCACTGACCTGGCTTGAAATCAAGAAGCGGATTCACACAGGTGAAAACCTCATTCTGTGCAGTGACTCCGCAAAATGGCTACGTGAGACTTGCGAGATGGCGATCGCCACAGGGTTGGTTAGAGCCGATGAGATCTACATCATGGATAGTGACTCTTCATCCGAAAACTGGGCAGAGCAGCTGAGTACCGATCCAGATAAGTGGGTTACCCAGAACCGCCCTCGCATTCTGGGGTATTCCCCCACGTTCCAGCAAGGGATCAGCATCACTGACCCTGAGAGCCATTTCCAATCAATGGCCATACACTTGGTTCACCTGGATTGGCGATCGGCCAAACAAATGCCAGAACGCTTACGCTCAAATGTGCCCCGCTTCGGCTACGTCAAACCTCGTAGTGCCCGTACCGATGACTTCTTTAATAGTTGCAGACCTGATGTCATCATCCGCGACTTTTACCGCAACGTGGAGGGTGTGGAGAAACTCACACAGTTTGCTCAGTACGCGCAATCAAAAGGCATAACCGATGCTGACGGCAACCTCCTCGACCTAGTGGGAGCGATCGCCAGCTTAAAGGCATCTCAGGACGATCCAACGTCTGAGTTCGGGTTCTGGCTACGGTACTTTGCTCGCTACCAGGCCCGAGGGGTTTATAACCGTCTGTCGCTACGCGAAGACCTGATAAAGCTATGGGAGTCGCGAGGATACAACATTCAGATCATTGGAGGCTGCGCTTCGGCAGAGCAGGAAGAACAGGAACAAATTCGAGGGAAATTGGCGATCGCAGACGCCGAGGTGTTTGCTTACTTGGATACCGATGAGATGTCTCTGAGTGAGGCCCGCTCCATCCTTGAAGAGCTGGGTGCGACAAAAGAGCAACGGCAGTTAGCCCACAAACGGCTCCTTCAGGACAAACTACCAGGCGTTGACTTGAACAATCCTGACTTTGTCTTGAAGACCATCATCCTGGACAATGGGCGATTTCTGAAAACAGCAGAGCTACTCTGGATGGCCCGAAATCCTCAAGCTGCCCAATGGTTGGACCGCTGGACATGGCTTAACGAGTTCACTCAAGCCACACGACGTGGACAGTTTGTCAGCTATTCGCGTTTATCCTGGCGATCGGGTCAAGCCAAACTCCTCCACGAATGCCCCCTGCATCCCTTTATTGAGGGCAAGGTCGAACAATGGGACAACAATAGCCCCGAAGCAATCGCGGTGTACAAATGGGCATTATTGCGAAGTCACCAATTTCGCCGCTATTTACGGCTCAATATTTCCCCAACCCATACCCCAGTCAGAACCATTAACAAGATCCTCCGGAAGCTAGGGTTCGTCGTGGAGGAGATTGGCTGGAAAGGTGGACGGGAGAATCGTGAACGGCAGTACGTCATCACCAATCTAAAGGACACAGACAGAAACGCTATCTTGGAAGCCCTCGAAGAACGCTTTATGAAACGGCTTGAAGACAAGGAAGGGGTCTCTATTCCTGAAACGCCTCCGGCTATGATCGCAACTTGCCTAGATATACCACCTCTTCCAAGTTGCGATCACAAGCTCCAACCCGATTGGACAAAATGCCCCCTGGAGATCCTGTCGATGATGCAATCCCTCTGGGCTGATGCCAAAAATGAATATCAAAAGCAGGCGGTTTTGGACACAGTAGCGCAGTATGGGAGGGCGATCGCCTCCTAACCCTATAGCTTGAGCTGCTAAATCAGAATTCTTTGCTTTTGGAGAGGGGCGATCGCTTCTTGTCCGTTAAATTTGCTGTGTCTTCCATCCTTGGTATTTTTTGCTTTCGGCTTTGCCTTTTTTGAGGATGGAGCAGATGAATTGGTTGGGAGGGGTAACGCGGTCAGCGATTTGAGCGGGCGGAAGTGCTGGACAGATAGCTAGGGCGTGTCATCAATTAAGCCAGATGAGCGTTGCTGCCAGGTAGATACCCCCTAAAAAGCTCTCCGCTAGCTTATCGTACCGGGTTGCAATCCCCCGGTATTGCTTCAGT
>NZ_JAMPLB010000128.1:0-8460 GCF_039962325.1 Leptolyngbya sp. PL-A3 | reverse complement strand
AAAAAGAAAGTTCCAAAACCCGAACGGCAAAAAGACAAACCTCATGTCTCCACTGCTCGATTGCTGAGTGAATCGAAATCTAAAAAAGATAAAAAAGCACCTTGAAAGGGCTGGTCGCTAATTCTAAATTATCGAGCTCATCATCCACCACAAGCACGCGAATGCCCTGCAAGGTCAACGTGTTGGTTGTGGATATTAACTGCTGCTTCAAGGTTTTTGACATCGGTAGGAGGGGAAGCTGCACTGTAAATGTTGCACCTTGTCCTTCTCCAGCGCTTTCTACCCAAACGGTACCGCCATGCAGTTTAACGATATGATGAACGATCGCCAGCCCCAGCCCCAGGCCTCCAAATGCCCTGGTAATACTACTATCCGCTTGCCGGAAGGTATCAAAAACATGCGGTAAAAATTCCGCACTGATTCCTTTTCCAGTATCTTTGACTTGAATCTGAGCATACGCCCCAATAGTGGTGAGCTGGACATCGATCTGACCACACTCTGGCGTAAACTTCACAGCATTAGATAGGAGATTCCATATCACCTGTTGTAGACGAGCTGCGTCCCCTGAAACAGGAGCTAGATTTGCTGCAATTTGAGTGCGAATTTGAAGTTCTTTTGCGTCGGCCGCTAAGCGAACAGTGCCAATAGCAGCATCAATAACAGAAGCAAGATTGACAGGGCAAGGCGTTAAAATGAGTTTGCCTTGCAAGATACGCGAAATATCCAGTAAATCTTCAATGAGCTGCACTTGTAATTTGGCATTACGCTCAATTGTTTCTAGAGCGATCGCCGTTCTTTTGGCATTCAAACCTCCCTGGAGCAGCAATCGTGACCATCCCAAAATAGGGTTCATAGGCGTGCGTAACTCGTGGGAAAGCACTGCCAAAAATTCATCTTTCATGCGGTTAGCCGCTTCGGCCTGAGATCGGGCGCGCTGTTCTGCTTCATAAAGTTGGGCTCGAACAATAGCCTGGGCGCACTGTTGCGCCAGAGATAGCATAAATGCGCGATCGTCTTCTGTAAGCTGAGGCAGTGTTGCAAACGAAATCGTCATGCCACCCACAGGTTGTCCTTCAATCACCAACGGTAGGGAAATCCAGGCCTGGTACGTTGCTAACGCATAGGCCCCCGCTAAGTGGGGATAACGAGTAATGCGTTCCTCTAAGGTTTCCTCCCACATCGGTTGTCCAGTTCGAATGGCATCCGTTAAAGGTGTGTTAACGGTGAGAGGAAAGCGTTGCCATTCTGGCGTAATATTCCCTTTTTCACCAAGGTAATGAATAATTTCAAGTTCATCTTTTTCTGGAGTAATAAGCGCTACTAAAACTGAGGCCGCACTCACGACAGCCCTGGTTTGTTGTGCAATTACCTCTGCAACCTGTACCGGAGTTAGTGACTCTGAAAGGGCAGCCGTTACCGCTTGTAACCGTGCCGTCCGTTCTGCCGTCCGTTCGGCTCGCTGCCGCGCCTGTTCGGCCTGTTGATAGAGACGGGCATTGGCGATCGCCATGGCAGCCCGATCCGCCAGGTCTTGAAATAAATTCAGGTCATCCTGCGTATGGGGGTCAGCCGGTGCATGGCGTGTGAGACTGAGCACACCAATCGTTTTGCCTTGCACTTTTAAGGGGACCAGTAAGGCGCTGCGCACCTGAAACCTCTCCAGGTAGCATTGATATTCAGGTTTGATAGCTGTAGCGAATTTTTCCTGAGTAGTTACGGGCATGAGTAAGGCCTCTCCCGTCTGCATCACTTGGCCCCCAATGCCCTCATCAATACGGCGGGGATAGCGTTCTAACAAGTCTCCAACAAAGCTTTTAACGTCTGGATCAGGATGATGAAACGAGACGTGTTCTAACGATTGATGATCGTCCCCAAGAAGATTGAGAACACAAACATCATGGGTTAATTCGCTGGTGAGACGTGTGACGGTATCTAAAATGGTTTGCAAGTCCAAACTTGCCGCCACGAATATTCGGGATACTTGAGCCAAAAACCGTTGAGTTTGCTCCATCCGCTTCCAATCGTCAATATCGGTGCAGGTGCCAAACCATTTCACGATCTCACCGCTCTCATCTAATAGGGGAAAGGCCCGTGTTAAGTGCCAGCGATAGACGCCATCGACGCGTCTGATCCGCTGTTCCGATTGAAAGATCTCCTTGTGAGTTAACGCTTTAATCCAAGCTTTTCCGAAGCCCTCATGATCGTCAGGATGGCGAAAACTACCGTTTGCATTTTGGCTTGCTTCCAGGGTCAAACCTGTGTATTGAAACCACCTTTGGTTGTAGTATTCCGTGAAGCCATTGGCTTGCGCCACCCAAACCATTTGAGGGATAGATTCTGCCAGAAACCGGAGACGTTTCTCACTGGCTTCTAGCTGGGCCCGTGCTGCTTGCTCTGCTTCATAAAGCTGTACCCGTTCGCTCACATCAACAGATACACCAATCACACGGACGGCTTGCCCTTGTTCGTCGAAGTAAACGCGCCCCTGGCTATTAAACCAACCGATCGTTAGGTCAGGACGGAGCAGACGCCACTCCTGGGAATATTGGCGTTCTCCAGCCTTCGCCTGCTCTAAAGCCTGAATCAGCTGTGGTTGATCCTCCGGATGAATCATGGCGAAGAAGTCTTCCGCCGTACCTACTTGGATTCCAAAAACATCCATAGCATTAGGAGAGCAAATGATCTGATGTGTTCGTAAATCCATGTCCCAGGCCACCATGGAAGCTGAAGACAGCGCAAGTTGTAGTCGTTCCTCCATCTGTCTCAAGTCCTTCTCAACTTGTTTCAGATGAGTGACATCCAAAATTGCTCCCAGATAACGCTCGGGTATCCCGTCTGCATCCCTTAAGATATAAGCGCGATCGATGACATGAGTATATTGCCCATCGATTCGCTGAAAGCGGTACTCTGCACTCCACCGTTCATCAGCTCTAATTAAAGCCGCTTCAAAACTGGCAAGAACTCGATCCCGATCCTCCGGATGTAAACGTTCAATCCACCAGTGCGAAGATGTGTTTTCTGAAGAGCGCTTACCAACCAGTTGGTCATATCTATGGTTCCACCATATAGAGCCCGTTCTTAGATGGCGGTCATAAACGGCATCATTGGTTGCTTGTAACACCAGGGATAGGCGTTCTTCCATGGTTCGCAGACTCAATTCGGCCTGTTTGCGAGCGGTTATATCATGAGAAATGCCAATGACTTGATGGGGTGTGCCTGTTCCCGTACGGGAGAAAACTAAATCTCGACTCCACAACCAGCGCCATTCTCCATTCGCATGGCGCATACGGTATTCTCGCTCAATCACTTCACCTTCCTGAGCGTGATTGAAGCGTTCCACATGAGCAGGTAGGGTCGCGAGGTCTTCTGGATGCATGAGCGTTGGGAACAGTAGGTGACCCATTGCTTGAACTTCATCGGATGTATATCCCAACACTTCTCCAATCTGACGGTTCACATAGACATTGTGCTGACCAAGCAGGTCATAGATATAGAGAATCCCAGGAGTTGCATCGGCGATTTGCTGAATAAAGCGCTGGCTTTCTTCAAGTTGTTGTTCGATCTGTTTGCGTTCACGAATATCCTGAAAAATGACGACACTGGTTGAAGCGTGATCGTGCATGGCAGGTAGGGTATCGGCATACACCAGGAGCGGAAACGTACCGACAGGGGTACGCCAATTGATTTCAGTCCCCACAATTTTCTCCCCCTGAGCTGCCCGCACAGCCGGGAGGTATTCTGGTGGAATAACTTGTCCTGTGGCATCTGTACAGTGGTAGTCGTCGTTGTACGTTGCCCCAACGTCTTTGGCGAGATCTACCCCTGCGATCGCATTAGCAGCCTGGTTAGAGAACGTCACCCGAAGTTGCTGTGGGTCAACCATAATTAATGGAGTCGGCAGCAAATTGAGTACAGATTCCAGCCATTGCCGTTCATTCGTTTGAACATCTGCCTGCTGCTGAAGTTTTTGTTCCAACTGCTTACGTTCGTCATTTTCGGTGCAGGTTCCAAACCAACGCGTAATCTGGCCCATCTCATCCTGATAGGGAAGTGCTTGCGCAAGGTACCATCGGTACGAGCCATCGGCCATCTTCAGGCGATATTCAATTTGATATCGAGTTCCAGTGGTAACCGCTTCTGTCCAACAGTCAACGGCTTGCTGTATATCCTCTGAATGAACCAGGGGTTGCCATCCCTCTGACAAAAGCTGCTCCAGGGTAATTCCAAAAGCATCCAGGCTTTGTTGGTTAAAATACTCGACTTCACCATTGGGCTGGCACGTCCAAACCATGTGGGGAATAGCATCTACCATCTGACGAAATCGCTGCTCTTGCGATCGCAACGCTTCAACCCTTTGCTGAAGTTTCACAATTTGGTCTTGTAACTGTCCATTCTGTTGGCGCAACGCAGTTATTTGTTCTTCAGGCAATGTTAAAGATAGGCTAGTCTTTGGCATGACTACCGTTGGCGCAGTGTGATCCACTCCATGGCCAAACCTTATTCCCTGATCTGCACAACCCTGCCCTTGGGCTTGACGTGCATACCGTTCAACCAACTCGGAACGGGAAACCCCCACTTCTCTCGCCTGCTCTTCAAGCAACTGCCAGGCAGTATTTGTCAGAGACAATTTGACGGCTTGTTTAGATTCTCCAGCCCATGCCTGAGCGAATTTGCCGGTTTTATCACGTTTCATAGAGGTACAGCCCGTATGCCCATATGGCTGCTCCCATTAAATCTGGCTGAGGCGGCACAATCAATCTGCCAGAAGATGGAGGCCCAACCAAGAATTTATACAAGTAATAACAAGCATTAGTTCGGACAGTTTTTCTGAAACCCTTGATCTTGCGTGCGCTTCACGCACACAAGATCAAGGGTTTCAGAAAAACTGTCCAGAGTATTGAACAAGTAAAGTTAAATGCTTGTGATAGAAAGTGGCGCGGCGCTTTACGCCGCGCCACTTTCTATCACAAGCATTTAACCCGACATGATATAAGAAGTTGGACGTCAGGCGTTTAGTCTGACGTCCAACTTCTTATTGCAAAGCACCTAACACTACTTAGCATAGACAGAATTATGCGATTACTTGTTCAACAGCATTCACCAATTGTTCCGGTTCAATGGGTTTAGCCAGATGACGTTGAAATCCAGCAGCTAAAGCCTGACGTTGATTGATATTTCCAGCATAGGCTGTGAGGGCAATTGCCGGAATCACTTTCCCTTGCTCTGACAGGAGCGCCCGGATTTGTCTCATTAGTGCGTAACCATCCATTTCTGGCATACCAACATCACTAATCAAGACATCCGGTGCTGACTTCATAAACTGTTGTAGTGCTTCAGTTGCCGATGCTGCCACCCTAACGGTTGCCCCTTGTTCCTCCAGGATGAAACGAATTAACTCTCGCATGTCCGCTTCGTCATCCACAATGAGAACACAGAGACCGCTCAAACTCCGGCTTTTCTGCGTTGGTAATATCTTAGAATCAAACGTTTGCAGCGATACCTTCAAGGGCAATTGAACCGTTAATGTTGCACCCATTCCGCTACCCGGACTTTCTGCTTTTACGGTGCCGCCATGCAGTTCTACCAGATGACGGACGATCGCCAGCCCCAACCCCAATCCTCCAAACCTACGGGTCATACTGCTATCAGCCTGCCGAAAATACTCGAAAACGTATGGTAGAAAATCAGGACTAATCCCTTGACCTGTATCTCTTATCTGGATTTGAGCGTAATCTCCTAGCCGCTCTAGTCGAACCTCAACTCGACCACCAGATGGGGTAAACTTCACAGCATTAGAGAGCAAATTCCATACAACCTGCTGTAAACGATTCGCATCTCCATTAACTTGCCCAACGCCTACATCCAGGTGTGTCTCAATTTGAATTCCTTTTGTTTCCGCTGATAACCGCACCGTTTCAAGGGCTGCTTCAACGGTTTTGGTCACGTCAACCGAACTGACGTTCAGGCTGAGCTTCCCTTACAGGATACGTGAGACATCCAGCAAATCTTCAATCAGTTGAACCTGGAGTTTTGTGTTGCGCTCAATGATATCGAGGGCGCGGTCTGTTGCAGCCGCGTCAAATTGCCGCGTTCGGAGCAGTTTTGTCCAACCCAGAATGGGATTGAGTGGAGTTCTTAATTCATGGGACAAAACTGCAAGAAATTCGTCCTTCACTCGGTTGGCGGCTTCCGCTTGTTCCCGCGCTGCCTGTTCCCGCTGCAAGAGCTGTTCTCGTTCGGCTTCAGCTTGCTTGCGATCGCTTAAATCCAAGATAAAAGCAACCGCTTCTTCTCGCTCTGTCAGTGTCAGGCCAAAACCAACGAATACTGGAACCCGGCTTCCATCTTTGCGAATGTATTCCTTCTCATAGGGAGTACAGGCTCCCCGCTGGCGTGCTTCTACAATGGCTGCTTCGTCTAATGACAAGTACTCGGGCGGAGTAATATCAATCCATCGCAAGGTTCCGGATCGCAAGTCCTCGCGGCTATATCCCACAATTCTTAGAAACTCATCATTAGCCTCTTGAATACCGCCCTCTAAGTCACCAAACAAAATACCAATGACATTAGCGGTCACAAAGCTACGCAACCGCTCTTCACTTAATCGTAAAGCCGCTTCCGTCCGCTTGCGAGCCGTAATATCAGACACAACAGACACACAGCTAATACCAGCTTGAGCCTCATCGACGGGTGCCGTCCATAGCTCTACGTCGAATCGGGTATTATCCTTCTTCTGGCGTTGTAATTCAACTCTCGCTAAGCCTTGTCCTTGTAGCGTGATCGATAAATTATTTAGAAACTCATCCCGTTTATCAATAGGTATGGCAGGTAAAAATTGTCCTAAAACTTCTTGTTGACTCCAGCCAAAAATACGCTCCGCAGCAGGATTCCAGATTCGTACCGTACCATCTGCCCGTAAGCCCATAATGGCTAACGGACACGCTTGAATAACCGCCTGTAGAGTTTGATTACTCTTAGCTAGAGCGGCTTCTGCCTGCTTACGAGCCGTGATGTCAAAAAGAACCCCGATTGACCGAATCGCCTGTCCTGTTTGATCGTAAGTAAAATTTCCCAATCCCATAAACCAGGCAATTTGTCCATCATTTGCCCGAATTACTCGGTATTCAGATTCATAGAGTGTATGATCTTGCCGTGCCTGCTCCCAGGTATGAATAACTCGCTCTAAATCATCAGGGTGAAGCCGACTAACCCACATTTGCTCACTGGCTTCTCCAGTAGCAACAGGTTCATAGCCCATCATGGTGAAATGTTGCTCTGACCAAATGGCTTTTCCGGTCTTCAGATCGACATCCCAGGTTCCCATCTGGGCGCCTTCCGTAGCCAATCTCAGCCTCTCCTCACTTTGGCGCAGGGATATCTCTACTCGTTTATACTCGGTTACATCTCTAGAAACACCGATGACTGTTTTGACTTGTCCTCCTTCCATTAATTCAGGGGTAAATCGGGATTGGTAGAACCGTAGCTCTCCATCCGGATTAGGAAATTCATATTCCAGTAAATAGCTTTGCCCCGTCTCGAAGACCTGTTGTAACGTGGCGTACCAGGATTGCGATCGCGCATCCGTAAACCCCAGTTCAATACCAGTTTTACCAATAAAATATTCGGGCGGCACCCCCAACGCTCGCTCAATACTGGGATTAATGTAGAGATGGCGCAGATCACGATCATATCGAGCAACAATATCCGGGGTACTTTCCACTAAAGTACGAAATTCTTGTTCTCGTTGCCGTAATTCAGCTTCGGCACGTTTGCGATCGCTCACATCTACCGAGAGCCCAAGCATCCGCACGCCCCGTCCTGTCTCATTCAGAAAAACTCGCCCCTGACTATTCAGCCAGTGAATCATGCCATCTGGCCCAGTAATCCGATATTCCTCGGAGTAGGTAGTTTCGCCAGCGATCGCCCGTTCTGCGGCCTGTATCACCTGTTGGCGATCATCCGGATGAATCACCGCAATAAAGTCTTCCACTGTGCCCTCTTGAATGCCCCAAACCTCTAGTGCATTGGCTGAGCAAACCACTCGACTGGCCATTAAATCCATATCCCAGGCAACCACTTGGGCCGAGGTGAGAATGAGTTGCAAGCGTTCTTCCGCCTGCTGCCGAGCGATACGTTCCTGACTAAGTTGCTGGGTCAATTGCTCGATTTGTTGCTGGCACTGGCAATGAGACGCTTCTAGTTCTAGGAGGCGTTGACGGAGTGTGTTTACCTCCTCAATAGACCAATTCACTGGAGCGCTGGAGTCATTCATGCAACGGAGAGTTTCAAACTGTTAGGACTGGATGCGCATACGGTTATAACAATTAGGACATCAAATTCAATAGACCAGCCCTCTAAAGGTCATTTGAGAGCTTCTTAATATTTTCTATCATCCCTGTTATCACTGGCTTTCAGGCTTCTATTCTAAAAGCTGAACGTTTAACACCCACGTTTGAGCCA
>NZ_JAMPLB010000127.1:0-8764 GCF_039962325.1 Leptolyngbya sp. PL-A3 | reverse complement strand
TCGATCGATCTGTGGTCGAATTGGGCAGAGCAACTCATGCGCCTCAAGCCTCAAAAACGCTCATTCTTTCAACGAGGACTGAGGGCGATGCACCTGATTCAGACTGCCTTGTAACTTCTCTGTCACCCTCTGAGGATTTGGAGAGAAGGCAAGGGGTGGTGCCAACTCAAGGATTTCCCTCTCAAGCATGGGGAAGCCCTCTGTTTTCACAACGTCAAACTTTATAAGGGACAGTCGTTTGGCCCCATACATGTGGCGTTTGGCTATAACAACGTCAACGGGGAGTTCTGGGCCATTGTCGGTGATGAACCCACCTATCTGCACACGTTTGAGGAATACGGAAAACGCTTTGATATTGAGGAGAATTTTTTAGAGGACCAGTCCAATGGCTTCAACGTCCAGAAATCGGAGATTCGTTCCGTCTGTGCGCTCTCTCGCCTTTGGTTTATCCTGAGCCGTGGCGACTCTTTACCTCACAGCTCAAGGGATAGAGGTTGTGGAGTCGGGCAAGCGGCGTTGGGTAGACCCTCATTGGTTTCGGAGCAACAGCTATTTCCGCATTGGCTGAGACTGGGCCAAAACGGCTTTGAAGAACCAATGGCAACTGATTCAACTAGCTTAAATTGGTTTATCGCTTGATCTTGCAGCAGGATCAGGAGAGCCAGATAAACGAATTCAGAGATTGTGGAATCTTCCAATGGTTGAAAGGGTATTATAAGTAAGATTGTCCAATCCAATCTTCCTCGTGTCTTGCCAATTCAGAATGCAGATGAGTATTACAACGGTTCACTTCGCTGCAATTGAGTCTCCCTAGCTAGTGAAGTAATAATCTATCTTTGCATTTCTTCTCTGCCAACTCAGTGCATTGTAGTCAAGCTCATAAACTATCTGATAATAAAATGACTCCTGATTCATCAGTACCTTCAACTAGTTCTTCTAGTCTGCCAACTTCATTACCAGTAGAGCAATCGAAAGAAGAGAACTCATCAAAAGAAAAGATATCTTTAGGAAAGGAGATCGTTGCAAACCTATGTTTATTGATGTGGGCTATTTTATTAGCTGTGATTGGTATGCAAGCAGTGAGCGGGCAGGCCTCAACTATTATTTTAGAGTCTGCTGATAAAATAAATGGTAAGGGTAATGCTCCAACTTCAGGCGACACATCTTCGAATACTAAGGGTAATGCTCCAACTTTAGGCGACACATCTTCACAAAAGATAGCTGCTTCACAAAAGATAGCTGATCCTTCTGTTGCGTTGAGCGATTATCTTCAAAATAAATATCTTGAAAAAGATAAAACTCTTGTTCCACCTATCGGGATTGTACTTGATCAGCTTCAAGTCAACGTTAATTGGAGGAACCCTGAAGCAATTAACGAAGCAAACGGGCCGAAAGAAAAAGAACCAACTGCTGATGATTATGCTCGGCTATTTGCTATTGTCGATAACCGTCTTAGTGCAATGGCTAATTTCTCCCCTGAAGTTTTAGTAAGTAGTAATCTCAGGATCAACAACAATATTTTGCCTTCGGACTTTCGTTCGACAGAATTTAAAGATAAAGAAATTGATCTTCCTTTAGAGGCGGTTCTATGGGTAAAAGCAACACAAACGCTTAGCGCAGAAAGGAAGGCAAAGCTTAGTTTTTTGGATCTATTTGTTTTGTTGATCATTTTAGGTGGATTTGGCAGTTGGATATATCTTGTTAGAAAGCATGTAGACCCTAATACTCCAGTTAGTCTAAAAGAATATTTTTATAGGCCTCCTCTAGGAATGGCTCTCGCGATCGCTATTTTTATTGTTAACATCACACTTCACTCTTTTGTGTCTACTTCAAATGTTAATGAAGTGCGCCGAGAAACTTTGATATTACTAGCTTTTACAGCAGGTCTTTTGTCAGACAAAACTTATAATTTTATTGAAAGAGTTATACACGAAGAGATTAGTAAAAACGAAATTGTTGAAGTGGAAACAAAGAAAAAGGTCATAACAGAAACAAAGAAAGAGATTGTTAAAGAATAGGGTGGTGTTCTAGACGTGTGGATCTGAGACAACATATCTCTAAAGCTACCAGTACCTACTCCTATGGCTTCAGAACCAGTTCTATGTCCTACGTGTGGCAACTCTTATGTGGTCAAACATGGACAATCAGCCACAGGCAAACAACGCTACAAGTGCCACCACCCAAATTGCTCTCGTAGTACCTTCATTCGACACTATTTCTACCGGGGTTATTGGGGAGAGGTTAAACAGCAAATTGTTGATATGGCCATCAATGGCAGTGGCATTCGAGATACAGCAAAAGTACTGGGCGTTAGTCCTACCACCGTGATTGAAGAATTAAAAAAATTCCTCCAACGGGTGTCTGTTAACGAAGCGGTGCTGGAACGATTAGCTCAACCTGAAAACCTCGAAGTTGTTGTGCAACAAGTAGAAGAGGCCGAAATGGATGAGATGTGGAGCTTCGTTGGCAACAAGAAACAGGAGCGGTAGTTGTGGCATGCGATCGATCATCGAACGGGTGAGATTCTTGCTTACGTCCTGGCTCCTCACGTTGACGTTGCGTTGAAAGAGTTGATGGCACTGTTAGCCCCTTTTGGTATTCATCGTTTTTACACCGATGGTTGGGGCGCGTATGCCAGAATCCTTGATGAAATACTCATGAGGTTGGTAAACGCCACACTCAGAAGATTGAGCGCAAGCATCTCAACCTACGGACTCGAATCAAACGATTAGCACGCAAAACGATTTGTTTTTCAAAGTCTGAACGATTACACGATACTGTTATTGGGCTATTCATCAACCGTTATGAATTTGGTCGGGTCGTTTAGCCCCATCCATACGTCTAAAACACCACCTTTTCTGTTTGGGACAGTTCATCATAATGACGGACTGTGCTCAATTTGCTTGCTCTGCAAAATCAAGCCTGTCTCTTTTAGAGCCTATGTGAGTTTCGCCTTGATCTCGTCTACCGTCATACATTGCTATCTTGCGGGTTACACCGCTGCACAACAATGCACCCAACGTTAGGAACGTCTTATCTCTACAAATGCAGAATCCTGTGTGTTACCCTCTTGTGACCCCGGGCCTGTAGTCATAGGATAGGTTTCCAGCCTATCTAGATAAACAGACAGGCTGGAAACCTATCCTACGGGACGATCCTGCTAGATTCCCAGCTCTTGCTTTAGTACCTCGTAGAGGACGCGCGATAGTTCCCGCCGCTGCAGCGGAGTGCGATCGATTGGAGTGCGGGCAAAGGCTCTTTCATATCCCTGAGGTACGGCTCTTTTGACCAGGAAAGAGAGATGCTCCCGAGTGATGGGCTGATCGGGGCCGAAGCGGCCTTCCCCCAAGCCCGACACCAGGCCGTGGGCATAGAGGGTTTCGATGGGCTCACAGGCCCAGTGCTTGCCGGGCTGTACGTCAGTAAAGGTCGCTTGGCCGGGGGTTTTCTTCTCCAGTTTGAGAACTTTGACTAGGGCGGTGGCAGCGACGGCCCGGCTGACGGTAGCTGCGGGCTTGAAATGCAGGTCATCGGTGCTGGCGCTGCGGATAATGCCGGCGGCAGCGAGCACCTGAATGGCCTCGAAGTCACGGTCATCATGGGCAACATCATCGAACCAGAAGATGGGCACGCCGTTGCGGGTCAGAACGCCCTGGATGCGGCGCATATGGGCTTCTTGTGTAGCCAGCTCACGGGGTTGTATACCGAGCCAGACTGAGGCTGCGGCTAAGCAACCACTGGCTTCGCCAATGGCCCACTCCATTGGGTGCATGCGGTAAGCAGCATTGGTAATGTGGGTGGTGCCGAGGCTTTTGGCTGACAGGACCAGGCCATCAGTGTTGATGGGCACCAGCGATCCCAAAGGAAGGGAGAAGGGCAGGGCGATGACGTCTTTACCTCTTGGAGTAACGTGGCCTTTTTGGTCGTTGCCATGGAGATCTAGATAGTGGTACTGACCGATGCCGACTGAATCTTCAAAGCAGCGGGCTCTAACCTGCTTGGGAAAGAAGGACTCTGCCACGTCTTCGTGGCGGATGGTGGTCAGGGCTATACCCCGGCGGGCTTCGCGAATGTAGGGTTCTAGGGCGATGCCGTCGGCTGTCCAGGTGAGATCGCCGCGTGGCTTGAGGTCAGGAACGCCATGGGTTTGCAGGTAATGGATGTAGGCGCGAGCCCGATCTCGCGCCCGCTTGATGTGCAGCTGGCGATCTTCGCGGCTGGTGCCGACCAGGTAGCCGGGGCGGTAGTCGTTGCCGCAGCAGTGGCGATCGGGTTCTTGAGAGGTACCCCAGTTAATCACAGCGACATCACCGGGGAAAACTTGCTTTTCAAGGGGCTGCGATCGCAACACCCGTCTATACCGAAAAATCCCAAAGTCGCTGAAAAAGTCCCATTTCTGCCAGTTGCCTGCGCCATCTTTGGTATAGAACCGCCCGGTAAACTCATGAAGGTTGAGCCAGGGGTCTTTGCCATAGCCGGGGGGAGCTCCTACAGGAACGCCTTTGCCCGGGTGTGTGTGCTCCACCAGCACATCGAAGGTAATTGACTGCTGGCACTGAGGCCGGGCATCTATCGGCAGGATTGCCTCCCCGGTTTCGTGGCGAGCCTCCTGTCCCACCCTGGACTCAATGCCGCCGACCTCCAGCAGATCGCCTAAATCGGTCGCTTCAATGGTGACCTGAGCCCGGACGGTGAAGGTCGCCCCCGTTTGGGTATTTTTGAAAACTACGCCCTTGACCCGGCGACGGCCGTTGGGAGCAGGGCCGAACAGCACTTCTATGGGCTCGCTGTAGGGAATCAGTTTCAGCTTTTCGTGGGTCAGGTAGGGAACCAGCGCTTCGTTCATGGCAGTGGCGGCCACGACAGGGGTGGTGGCAAGGGGACTGACCCAGCCACTGCCAGGGTTTGGCTCCTTACGCCCTGCGACGGGCTGCAGTTCCCGTTGGCGTTCTCTAAATTCCCGCTGGGCTTTAGAGATGGCGAACCGCTCACCATCTACGTTGTGTGGGCCTGCTTTTTCCTTGAGTAAATCGCCATCATCTGAAGCGGGCAGGGCTTGGGCGGTAAACTGTCCGCCCACGACCATAAGGGGCTGCACCAGGCAGACATCCAGGTTGAGCCTCAGGGCCATTAGCGTAGCAGTGTAGGCCGCAGTGGAACCGCCCACCACCAGCAATGAACACGACACGGTCGTTCCTGAGGCGGGTCGGGTGAAAACGTGATCGGCAAAGACGCCATTCTTCTGGGTAACGGGGCCGGGCATAGCAGTTCCTTAGGGAGGGCAGAGGGTGGCGCACTGTCTGGGCGGACCAGGCTCATTAGCCCAGAAAATGCGCCGCAGCTTATTAGAGGGAGATTAGCCTCTTTGCTAGCTACACCTGCAATTCTCTGGAATTCGTAAAGAAAGCTGCCCGAAGCTTAGCCCGTCCATTTTTTGAACTAGGATGCTGTCTACAGTGCATTCTTCAGCCATGCGGGATTGGAGCCCCTTACACGCCCGTATTCACCGCACTGTGCAGACGCACAAAGGAGCGCTCCAGCCCTCGCAAGGGTTGATAGCTGTCGGATCGCGGCTACTGGTAGCGGTATCGGGCGTTTATTAATCAATTTTTCGAATAAATCAGCTTACCGCCGCCGGGTATACCCTCGAAGCTTGGTTCTTTGGCAACTGACACTCCTTCTATCTGCTTCTATAAGGCAACCTCTAGCTCTTGAAACGTTGTATTTAGAACAGGGTACACACATTAACTTTCAGCCTATTGAGGCTCAACCGATAAAAACATTAATGTTGTCACGCGGTCAAACGATAATTTAACAATATTGTTGCCTGCATTAATGCTGGCTTCTCCATCATCATCAGCAAGTTCACGGAAACTTTGAGTAAGCCAGTCACCAAGTTCATAACCTGGAGCAGCCTTTGTAAGAAAAATCAACATATAAGCGACAATGACTGGTTGTGCCTCAAAGAAGTGTGGGTTGATAAACTAGGGACGGAGGTATTAGGGTCTTCTAGCCATGCAATGTCCCTTTTGTGAACATCCTAAAACTCATAAACATGGTCGGACTCGCAAAGGCGTACAGCGGTTCAAATGTCCTTTGTGTCACCAAACCTTCACCGATACTATTGATACCCTCTATTAGGGTCGCCAGGTATCTCCTGAAGAAGTGCATACGATTCTGCAATCCCATTGCGAAGACAGTAGCTTACGGGGTGTCAGCCGTATTAGTGGACGAGCCTATGGCACCGTGGTCAACATCATCCGCAAAGCCAGCGAGAAGGCACAAATGGTTCATAACCAGGAGGTTCACTCCGTTGATACCGATAGAGTCGAGAGTGATGAGTTATGGTCCTGTGTCAAAAAAGCAAAAACACGTCTTACCCGAAGGAACTGGTGTGTAGTACCGAAGGTAAAACCGGTTGTTTTGAGTGGTATAGCGATGGGTGGTCAGCTTATGAGCGAGTGCTAGCCGACTGGGTAACCCTCTGGGTAGGTAAAGCAGGGACTCAGAAGTTGGAACGAACCAACGGTATTTTAAGAGGACAGGTTGGACGATGGCATCGTCAGCAGTACAAGTTTGGCAAGGTCTGGGAACAAAGCAAGGTTACTCTGCGTTTAGTGGTGAGCTATTTCAATTGGATTTGGGTAAACAGTTGGACAAAAGATACAGCGGCAGAACGGGCTGGATTTGCCATCAATGCTTGGTCTTGGAATGATTTTGCAACTTACCCCACACTTCTTTGAGGCACAACCCTTTTGTTTTTTGCCAGAACCAGGGAATGAGATGGGGGTGGGTTGCGTTATTAATCCCTACGGGTGGGGGCGATCGCTATCCCCTTGGATATCAGCGTCACCTCTAGCTTTGCCTACATTTATTTCTGGGCATCCTTCACTCTGATTGATAGTTCTTGGTAGTTGGGGATGGGGAGTTGGATGTCAGGGAAATGGGGTAAAGCTACTGTATTAGCTTTTCAGGATGTCACTATTTGGTTGATGCTATTCCATAATTCGTAATTCTCTAATTCGTATTCTCATACCAACTTCAACAAAACCCATTGCAGATGATTGATTCAGGCGTTAAGTTGGTACCGTTCATTTTTTATGTACATGGCTATCCTGCCGTTGGCTGATGACACACCTCAACACCGGAATGCAGTATAGAACTGGTGTAGCTAAGGGTAGCGCCATCCTATTGACAGGTTGTTTCATGTCTTCCCACGAGTCATTTGAGAGCGAATCAAGCGTTTCCTCAGACCCCAAAAAGCGGATACCGGGATGGGTAAAGGGGCTAGGAATTGTGGCGATCGCCCTCAGTCTGTGGCCTTCGCTCTGGCGCGATGTTCCTTATTTCCTGGGGTATGGAAAACCAAGCTTAGACTATCGCTCTCTGGAGGCAAAGCTTCAAGAGAAAGACTGGGATGCAGCGGATCAACTCACCACAGAAGCATTCCTGCAACTGGCAGAGATCAAAAGCTCACCGTTGCTCAGTCTCGATGCGGCATGGTTTCATCGTGTTCCCTGTGCTGACTTGCAGACGATGGATAGGCTATGGACTCAATACAGTGAGAGGCGGTATGGCTTGTCAGTGCAACGGGACATTTTCCTGGCAGTACAAGCTCAAAACCCAGACCACCCTGCTAATAGGGAGCGAGGGCTGAGGGCTTTAGAGAATATGGATCAGTTTACAGAGCAGGTTGGGCATCCTGCCCTTAATCACCCTCAGAATAAGGATGCACCAGGGCATTACCCATCCTTCAGTATCTTAATGAAACCCAGCAACATATCCATCATTTCTGGCAGCATTCCGTTTGCAACTCCAGAGGTCGTAAGGCGAATTACCTGGTGTCGTTTATAATCATCACTACCTTGCCGCCGTAGGTTTAGGAAGTGGTTTAACAAAGTAAGAGCACAAGAGTCACGAGTGGCTTAGTCTCAAGACCATAGAGCCAGTGTTTCAGTCCTACTAGGCTGGTTTAATTCAGTTCTGCCTTAACGGTGAATATTGAGACCGCATCGATCCGCCATTGCAATCGGGTGATTGTGTGGGTTATGGACGATCACCTCACTCTCCGTAAGCAGTCATTTCAAAACTCAAAGGAACCATATTTCCAGTCCTTGTCGATCCCAACCACATGGGTTGTTGTGGGCGGATTAGTTGCCCCGTAAGGAGACGGTTTCCTTTGGGAGTAATTGCCAACTCCCATCATGTCGTAACTCGTCTGGTCGCACCTGTCGTTCCACAAACCGCCAGAGCACATCTCGAATGAGGGTTTGATACCCCTGTCCAGAGATTTCCCGCAATCGCTCTTTAAGTTCCGGTTCCAGTCAGATACTTGTGACCTGCAGTTCCAAAGTGCTACCTCGTTTGGGTGTATTCATAACCAACGCCCTAATTTCTATAAAAACCTGAGTTCGGGTTAAGGGCCTTTTCGAGTGCCGCGCGTTGCGCGGCACTCGAAAAGGCTCATTTTGGCGTGCACTATGTGCACGCCAAAATGAGCACTTCAGCTTATCCCGAACTGAGGTTATAAAAGGGTGGACAATCCAATACTACAAATGTAATATGTAGACATCCAGAATTGTAATACAAATACTACAGCCTTCTATGATACGCATCCTTCACGCCGCTTTAGCCAGCGTCCATGTTCGACCGAGTTATCGTCAAATCTGGTGTACGAAGAAAGATTAAGCGGCGTTCTTGCTGATGTCGGTTTTTGGGTCTACTCGGATCCCATCCTTGAATTTCACTCCTTCAATCACCTCCC
>NZ_JAMPLB010000126.1:0-8889 GCF_039962325.1 Leptolyngbya sp. PL-A3 | reverse complement strand
ATAAGGTATCGATGACAACGACCAAACTGTTGAGGAGCCGGATGAATTGAAACAATTCACGTCCGGTTTTGAAGACCAGCGGGGCTGGTGACAGCCTCGCTGAGTTTAATTAGCCCTCTAGTCACTGATGGGGTTTGTATTTCAAGATTGCTTGTGGGACATCGTGATTTCTAAAGCCTTTATTCAGGAACAGGGTAACGGACGGCTCCGGGAGGAAGAGCAACGGGTCGTTGAGGAACTGAAGTATCGTGGAATTCCAATCACGTTCTACACTGAGAAGCGAATTCGTCGCAGGCAGCTTGTGCTTGATAGCGAGTCTTTGGTAGTTGGAGATATGCCCTGCATTGTCGGAGCATTGCAGCAGCTCTCCATTCCCGAACCCGAACCCAATGATTATCCAGTTTCGCTGCACGAGTTTCTACATCGTCGTGTGTGGCGATCGACGCTTAGGGAACTCGAACTAGGGCTACGAGATAGTCATTATCCAGCCGTATTTGTCAAACCAGCAACACGTCGCAAACGATTTACAGGCTGTGTATTGGAGTCTGAGTACGATTTGTCTCGAGTGTATGGAGTGTCACGTCAAGAAAAAGTGTGGTGTTCTGAAGTCGTCACTTGGCTCAGCGAGCATCGAATATACGTTGTCCACTCCGAAATTAAGGGTGTGGATCATTATGCTGGGAATGCAGAGGTTTCAGTTGACCTGGAAGAGGTACGTCGAGCCATTCAAGCATTAGATCAATCGGGGGAGTCTTATGCAGGCTATGCGATCGACTTTGGAGTCTTAGATTCGGGACAAACTGCTTTGGTAGAAATGAATGATGGTTTTGCGATCGGTGCGTACAGTATTGATAGCAAGAACTATACTGATATGATTTGGGCAAGATGGGAGGAGCTTCTGGCGCAGCGTGAGGGCTAACCCTTCAGTGCAGCGGATTGATGGGCAAGCCTAGTGCTGAATTCAAGGTTATATGCAACCGCTGACTGCAACCGTTATGCCGATAGGCTTCTGTGTGGGGACTGTATTACCCCCTTTATGCTATGAGCTTTGAGTTAGGTAGCTTTCCACTGAATGAAATCGTTACTGGACGAATCATAAAACTAGAGCCTAAAGGAGTTCTAGTTGATTTTGGCACTGAACAGCTTGCCTACATTCCTCAAACTGAGCTATCGCTTGCTAATGTTCAATCGCCAGAAGAAGCCGTGCAACTCAATCAGGTTCGAGAGTTTTTAGTGGTGGGGGATTACAATTGGCAACACGATTGCTTCTTTCCTGGCTGTACACCTGAGACACTAAACGACGACGATCGTTTGTATGAGGTTGCCCAATACAGAGCTTCGCTCGGACGTGAATATGGACTCAGCCGAGAGGATTTACTCGTACATACAAAAATTCTTGCTGTTCAGCCAGATGGAGTACACGTAAGAATTCAGTGGTTTGTATGCTCTGAACGCCCACCAACAGTCACCTTTTCAATCCGTAGATTAGAGATACAAAGAGCGTGGGAACGGATGCGGCAGTTACAGTCTGAGGATGTAACTCTTTACCCTAAAGTCCTCAAAAAGAGGGCTTACAGCGCAATTGTAGAAATTGAGGGTCTTCAAGGTTTTATAGATCATAGCCTTGATAGGTATAGAGAGGAGTTAGTTATCGGAGAGAAATTGCCATTGAAGATTTTAGAAGCGAAGGAAGAGTTTAACCGTTTACGGCTGATTCAACTTTCTACTCTAATTAAATTGAGGCAGTTGCAAGTGGGCCAAGTTGCAAGTGGGAAAGTGAGGTCTGTCAAACCTTATGGAGTATTTATTGAAATTGATGGTTTATCTGCTTTTCTGCATAACTCAAAAATCATTCCAGCCGTTGATCATCCAAATCAGGTCTTCAAAGTGGGTGCTCCTGTGAAATTGGTGATTTCTGAGATAAATTTAGAAAAAGCGCGAGTTTATCTAGAGAGTTGTGCAAGATCTGCATAACCATTCAGATGCAGCGGACTTACCGAGATGCTTTCTGCTTCGCTTTTAGTCCTCTGTACCGCTGATTTGAACCGTTAGACTGATTTCCATCTCAATAGGCAGAGGAATACAGATTTTTGGGACTTTAGATGATAGAAAATTACAAACTACCAAGAAAGCTACGCAAAAATTTAGAAAAAGAGATTGAATCATCTGAAGTGATTAAATGGATTGAGCAGCCTATTCCCCACGTTTTGACGCGATCCACGGTAGGCACTTGCTTGGTTTTGCTGTTTTCCTTAGCCTTCTTTTCGTTTGTTGGTTATGGTACGTATGAGCAATTCAAAAATGCAGGAATACCTATAAACGAATTTCCGCAGGTAAGCGGTGTTTTAATCCCTCTGGTTGCAGTTGTTATTCAGTTTATTCTAATCGTACTAATCCCGTTTCTTAATTGGCTAGAAGCAGTTCAAAGCGTCTATGTCATAACTAATAAACGAGCCTTTATTCTTAAAGTTGGATCATCCAAAACAGTAACATCTTTCTTTTTTCCCGATCTTAGGGTCATCTTGCGGCGTGAGAATAAAGATGGCAGCGGTGACATTATTGTTTATATTCATCAATCAAAGGACTATGATGGAGACACGGTAACTGAGGAAATAGGATTTAAGCAGGTTCGTAACGTCAAGTCGTTCGAGAATATTTTGCGTTACCCAAATGGCACTTAGATACTAACCCTTACTAGCAGTCTAACAATCCAAATTCAACGGACGGCCAGAATTATTGACTCTGAATTCGAGATTATTTGCCGCCACTGATTTGAACCGTTAGACCTTTGTTCTAGCTTCAAAAAATATTGTTTTCTCGTCCACATAAAAGTAGGTAAAGTGCGCTTATTTGTTGTAAGCAGTCCTAAGAGAAAATGGGGCGATTATCCACCCCATATTGTGTGATCTTTACTGTATATTTCATTTATGGGAATAGCAATTGGCTTCGCAATATTCATTCTATGTTTACTATTGCCGATGATCCAAATTGCAAAATCATCACTAACATCGGGATACAAGAAGTTACTCTGGTCGGCTGGAACATTTTTCCCACTTCTAACCGTTCTAGCTATCGCAAAAAGACTTCAATCACTGGCACCCTATTACCGTTGGGCTAGCGAGATATTTGCCAGTACCATTGGCCTCTCTATTCTAGTTTTTACTTGCCTTGGTGGCGGCTGGGCAGTAGTGGCACTATATAGCCGTGTATATAAGAGAAAAGCATAACCCTTGCGTCAACCAGCTACCGACCAGTGGATTCCCTCCGCTGCACCTTGGCGTTAGCTACTGTCGACGGATGCGGCGGAACCAAGGTTATTCGTGAGAGTTTAACGTTAGAGCATGCAAGTGAAGGATGTGCTTCGAAGGGGGTAACAGTTCCCTACTGTGACTCCTACCACCCCACCAATGTTTTTGGGAACACACCATACTTATAAATTCCTTGGGAAAATAAGTCACAGTCTAACAACGCCCATGCCAGCCGACTGCCTAAAGTGGATCAGTACAATGCAGAGGTTATCTACGGCGGGTGATGGGCATCGTTAGGCCGGTAGACAAGCAAGATAGCTGGTGGATAGGCAAACTTCTTGAATTAAAGTGGTACTTTTTAGAAGCCACTTTTAGTGCAGGTTAGGAGGTTTCTGCATAAGAATTTACCCAGAATGTTGGTGCTTTGCCCGCGACGCGGGCAAAGCACCAACATTCTGGGGGTAATTTCATTACTGGAAATCTCCTTAGAACTTATAAGAGGTCTGAAATATCTCAAACGAAGCTGAATTCAATATGAGATTGTGAGCGCCCTTCAAGCTGAAATCGTTAGAGACAATACTATAACCAGTGCTTAGGATACGTTCTGTCTACCGATAAATTATTAAAAATCACAGCGCACAAGACCAAGATTATCGATCCCTCAAAAGCAGGTGTCAGCAAAAATTTCCAGTCTGGTTCGGTCATCATGACGACCAAAGCAACTGCTCCCGAAGGCGGGTGTAGAGTTCCAGTAATCTGCATAACGCCAATCGCACTAGAAACAGCCATTCCCATTGCCCAGGGAGAAGAACCCAGAAAATGCAGAATCATTAGGCTCACAAGAGCAGCTAAGAAATTCCCCCCAATAACATTCCGAGGTTGGGCTAAAGGGCTATCAGGAACGGCAAAGATCAGGACACTTGTAGCCCCAAACGGAGCCATTAGTAAAGGAGAGTTAGTTTTTATAGCAAGATAGGACGTTGCGGTAATCGCCAAAAAGCTACCGAGCCAACTCCAAAAAATAAATCGATGATGAGGTCTGTCGACTGGGCAAGTTAATGGACACGATCGCCATCTCCCCAGCATCTTGAACCAATAACTTTGCCATCTCAACCGAAATTTTTTATTGAAGATCATAGACAAGCTACTTGACAAACAGGCTTCTCAAATTGTTCGAGCCAGTTCTTGCTAAAGTTAACATACCATAACAATTGTTCAAAAAGTAGTTAAATATACAAGATTTTTATCACTCTTATGATAGATATGCTACAATCCGGCAGCCGAGTTAGAGCGGGCCGTTGAAGGTTGCTTGGGAAGACGCAAGGGGTGAGAACAGCCGCTCAACACGATTATTAGCCTTCAATTGAAGTTATAACGGCATTCGTTGCAGGAGTTGTCGCTCCGGCATAACTACAGGGACGTTTGGCTTGCCGCCTCTAAGAGAGCCGCCCTGCTATAGATATCAGCAAGCCCAAACTAATACGTCGATTTCACCGTTAAAAGTACTGGCTTGTTCAGCTCAAAGGTGTGTTGATTGAATATTAATTGCGATCGTTGCGTGAGTCGTGCACTAACCAACTGAAATTTTTGTCTTACCCTGGACAGGTTATTGTTTCTGTTTCATTTTGATAGGTGAATTGGCCAGCTGAAGCATGAGTGTCGATGTGAAAGTCAAAACGGGCTACACCGATGCCTACCTCACCCACCACTTCTAAAGTCAGTTTTCCACTATGTCCTGAGCTTCCAGGATCAGAGATCACATAGTTCTTGCCAGAGGTGGGGGCAACAAATTGAACGTTGCCGACACGCTCTAGAATGAATTGACAGCTGCTGACTGATTCTACAACTCCCTTGTAATTCTCAAATTCTTGATAAGCCCATTGCTGCCGCGTCTCAGCAGAAGCAATGGCACCAGGAAAGCTGCCGTAATGCAGCCAGATCAGCAGCAGGGTGAATATAAATGGAACTAAAGCTCTTAGCAATAAGACCTTTGAATTTGAATTAGATCTGTATCGTTTGAATTGACAAGCAAACCGAATTGCAAAAAAAGATAACGAAATGGAAAAAAGTACAGCTACAACAAACACTATCAGATTAATCGGGTACGGTATTTGAATTGATGGTCGAAGCGATAGCAATAAAATTATGCTACTGATACCCGCTAGCAAGCCAGTCGTACCACCTAGTGTCAGAAAAGCTGGCTCAATTGCTGTTTCCTGCCGTGATGTTTGCTGAAGCACTAGAGCCGTTATGTAGGAGCCGAGACCATATAGTACGGGTTTTGCGATTAGCCATAGCCAAAACCAGCCAGGAATATTCATCTCGCGGTAGTTAACGAGATTGAAGAACAGATCAGGTGACATGCTAATACATCCAGCTAGAAGCCCACCTAGCATGACGAACAGCGCAGTCCTATTTTTTCCCATAGGGCGATCGCTCTCTAAGAGTTGTGAATTACTGAGTTAACTTGTAGGCACCCTTAAAACTAATTGTTCTTTTAAACACAACCAGATCTGGATATTTTGCAGGATCAAACCTCTTTAACTGGCTGAAATAAACTACGATGGCTCTTGCTGCTAATGAATCCGACCATCAGCATGCTGTGCATTATATTGTTGCCGTAGAGATACTATATTCTCAACATGACTGAACACAGCGTATGGCGGATTTCGTTGGCTCACAAAATCGCTCCTGCTTTCACAGCTAACCCCAAAATTGAAGCGTGTTTTGTGTTTGGCTCGGCAGCATTAGGGATCTCAGATCAGTTTTCTGACCTTGAGTTGGCTTTCATTTGGTCACAACTACCGTCTGCCGAAGAATTACAAGCCCTAGCCCAATGTGTTGGTGTGAAAGGATGGGAAATTGAGCCGTATGGGGAAGCGCAGGCGTGGTTGGAGCAATTCTATCTGTACGATATGAAAGTCGAAGCGGGTCATTGGGCGCGAAATACAATGGACAACATCGTGATTGATGTTGTTGAGCATTACGATGTGTCGCAAAACGGGCTTTTGTTTGAGAAGCAAGCATCAGCATCTAATCTTCAACACGTGATTGTTCTTTACGGCGAAAATACCATCAAACATTGGCAAAATCGGCTTTCTCATTATCCTGAAGAACTTGCTGTTGCCATGGTGCAGAAACATTTAAAGTTTCGCCCGTTTGATGGCCAACAGATCCTAACTAAACGTCTTGAAATTCCGATGCTGTACGAAAACAACTGCGCCATTGTGCGATGGCTTCTTAACATACTGTTTGGGCTAAATCGAATTTATCATCCTGGCTTCAAGTGGACACGCTACTGGGTTGAAGAAATGGAAATTAAACCGCCTGAGTTTTTTGCACGATTGGAGCGTGTTTTTCAATCTGATGCCATGAGCGGAACCCATGAACTACGACAACTTGTTGAGGAAGTTTTCGACCTTGTGGATAGAACCCTGCCCCAAGTTGATCTCAATGGGCAGCGCGAGACATTCGATCGAATTTACCCCAGGTGGAAGTACCCACCGCTGAGTGAACTTAAATGCTCTCAATAAACAGGTTAACTGTATGCCATGCATTCAACGGTCGAAAGATATATGTTGGTCTTTAAGTGATAGGTATCGTTAGATTACTCAAAAGAAGGGTACATAACTCACGTAAGACTATAGCGCTGTGATATTGATTAAGTACGACGGTGTGGGGCACTTCGTGCCCCACACCGTCGTTGCTGTACTTAACGCACTTGCACATTGCTATATACGGATTTGTAAACAAATCTGGTAGTTGATCAGCTTCACGGTTTAACCATCAATATTTAAAAACAAGTAATGTGGCGTGATACGCCACATTACTTTTGATGATTAAGTTACGTCCTGTAATCCAATAACCTATTTACGCTGTGACTACAATATCTAAACGTGTCATCGCCAGGTTTGTGGATAGCTGAGCGATCTGAGTCTGGCCACCTGCAGCATTACCATTAGCATCAAATACTAGGTTGCCCGTAGACTGGAAGTAGATGAATCGAGTTGCAGCGGTTGCGCCACTGCCATTAAGAGAAAAGCGCGATGCTGCCAGGGTTCCCAGGGCTAATGTGGGGTCAAATCCACTGCGCGAGATCAGGAATGTATCGTCTGAGACAACAAAATCGGTGATGCGATCGCCCCCATCAGTCACACGATTAAACTGGAACGTATCGCTTCCCAAACCACCCGTCAACGTATCGGCACCCGCACCACCGACCAGCGTATCTGACCCCTGGCCACCGCTTAATCGATCCAGGCCATCCAAACCACTCAATCTGTTATTGAAGTTGTTGCCATTGATAATATTGGCACGAGCATTCCCTGTCCCATTGATATTCCCGCTCCCAGTGAGATTCAGGTTTTCCAGGTTAACCGACAGGGTATGGGTAACTGACGACTGCACGAGATCAGTGCCCGCAGCCACCTCAGCAGCCACATCTCCAGCAGCATCAACTACATAAGTATCGTTTCCAAAGCCGCCATTTAGAGTATCGGCTCCCGCTCCACCATTAAGAAAATCATTCCCATCATTGCCTGTCAGAGCGTTATTGCCGCTATTTCCGAGAAGGCGATTGGATTTGTCATTACCCGTTCCGTTGATATTTGCGGTACCCGTCAGTGTCAGGTTTTCCAGGTTTAAAGACAGGCTGTGAGTAACGGAAGACTGCACAAGATCAGTGCCTCCAGCGACTTCAGAGGCAAAGTCTCCAGTGGAGTCTACAACATAGGTGTCGTTCCCCAATCCACCATTGAGCGTGTCGCTTCCAGTACCACCATCAAGGGAGTCATTTCCAGTACCACCCAGGAGGTTATCATTGGCCCCAAAGCCGCGCAGGATATTGTTACCGCTATTGCCAACGAGAGTGTTGGCCTTGGCATTTCCAAGGGCATTGATGTTTGCAGACCCAAGCAATGTAAGGTTTTCCAGATTTGCTGAGAGGCGATAGCTGACAGTAGATAGTACGAGATCGATACCCCCAGCAACTTCAGAGGCAACATCTCCGACAGAATCAACAAGGTAGGTATCGTTGCCCAAGCCACCGTCTAGCGTGTCGTTGCCGGAGCCTCCATCGAGTAAATCGTTACCTGCTAAACCAAAAATGCTGTCATTGCCAGCCAGCCCTAGAAGGTTATCACCAAGCTGGGTTCCAAAAATAATGTCGTTGCCTGCGGTAGCCATAGTTTTGTGTCCCTACTCACGGAATAAGAAGCTTTGACCGTAAACCGAAGAACATCTCTGGGTGCCGTAGAATTACATAGCTTCTACTAAATCAAGCTTGACAATTGTAACCAGAGAGAATTTCATCCTGCAGCTAAAGCCGTAGCTTCAGTGTTTAGGACAACGAGGAAATATCAGTAGTTCCCCACATGTCTACCCTTCATCTTGACTTCACAAATACTGGCTGAAAGCCTTTAAAGGCTACAAAGACATTCCATATTAGAAGCAAGGGTCAGGTATGGAAGTATAATTTGCCACTTGATTTATGAATGTATAAACCTTACAAGTCGTTTATTCGCACACTTATACCGTTTTAATATGAAGCTGCGCCAAATAGGGCTTCGAGAATGAAATCGTAGGACGTCAATGACGCAACCCTTTCAGGGGAAATCTTGTCGAGTTCCGAGGTCAGGAGTTT
>NZ_JAMPLB010000125.1:0-9301 GCF_039962325.1 Leptolyngbya sp. PL-A3 | reverse complement strand
AAAAAGAAAGTTCCAAAACCCGAACGGCAAAAAGACAAACCTCATGTCTCCACTGCTCGATTGCTGAGTGAATCGAAATCTAAAAAAGATAAAAAAGCACCTTGAAAGGGCTGGGTGTTGATACTTATGCTCAATCTGCTTGACAACTGAGTCAGAAATCATAGTGAAATTAGAACATCATTCTATCTAGCCTAGCGATTTCATGCAGGTGGTGATGAAAAAGTTATGCAACTTATTTTGTAAGCCTCCTTAAACGGCTCCAACAGACTGTTGAATAAGTTGTGGCGGGGTCAAACTCGCTTTACCTAATTCCAGATGGTCGCGTAGGGTTTTAGCCTCATATTCCTTGCGGAACAAACCCCGCTGTTGTAATTCAGGGACAACAAATTCCACAAACTCTTCAAACGCTCCTGGCAAAAATGCAGGAGAGATAATGAACCCATCCGCGGCAGCGTCTTTGAAAATAGCCTCCAGATGGTCGGCAATCTGCGGGCCTGTGCCAACTACAGGGGGAACCAGCACGCCAGCACCATAGAGTTTGCCAATGTCCCGTAAGGTCAGTCCATCGGACTTGCTGAGGCGTACCGCAATTTCAAATAGCCCCTTAATACCTCCCACCTGCACATTTTGAACGGGCGCATCTAGATCGTATTGGGAGAAGTCGTGATCCATGTGGCTGGAAAGGGTTTGCAGTCCGGCAATTGGATCAACCAAATCGTGATGGTAGTTATATTTTTCCTGGGCGATCGCCTCTGTCTCTCCCACAAAGGGCATCACCGTGGGCAGAATTTTTAGCTCGTTGGGATCGCGCCCATACTTCCCCATGCGCGATTTCACATCCTGATAAAATGCTTTAATTTCTTTGGGATCAGGTTCAATCAGAAAAAGGATTTCGGCCCATCGCGCAGCAAACTCGCGACCCCGATTGGAGGAACCAGCCTGCATAATGACCGGGCGGCCTTGGGGCGATCGCGGAATCGACAGCGGCCCCTGGGAACGGAACCATTCGCCTTCGTGGTGAATATGCCGTACTTTGGTGGGGTCAGCAAAGATCCCCTTTTGCTTATCCAGAATCAGCGCATCGTCCTGCCAGCTATCCCAGAGTTTGTAGGTGACTTCCAAAAATTCGTCGGCGCGATCGTACCGTCTTTCATGCGCCATGTGCTCATCCTGGCCAAAGTTGCGAGCTTCTGCCGTGTTGTGAGATGTCACCACATTCCAGGCAATGCGCCCCCCAGACAGGTGATCGAGGGTCGCGAAGGTACGAGCCATGTCATAGGGCGAGTAATAGGTGGTGGAGCGTGTAATACCCAGACCCAGGTGTTCCGTAGCGGTAGCCATTGTTGCAACCACATAGGCCGGATCGAGTAGCACCGCCCCCTGAGAGCCTCGCCTGAGAGTATCTTCGATCCCTGCCCCATAGCGACTGGGAACCATTAATCCATCGGCAAAGAAGACAAAATCAAATTTGCCCCGTTCGAGAACGCGACCGATGTTCTGGTAAAACTCAGGTTTGAGAAAGCTCAGATCATTGCGTGGATGTTTCCAGGACGGGTGGCTATGCGTCAATTGAGACGCAATCATAAAGCCTGCGAGATGCATTTGGTGAGCCATAGGTAATGAAGAGGGGATTAGATCAGGTATAAAGCGTAAACACAGGAATTTGTTGATTCAAAATCCAATTACCAACTTCGTACACTTTGTAAGCAACGGGATCATGCAATGTATGAGTACGTACATTGCGCCAGAAGCGATCGAATCGATACTTGCTGGCAGCAGAGCGAGTGCCTGTGACCTCGAAAATTTTGCTGGTGGTTTCTAGGGCAACCCGTGTGCTGAGGACTTTAGCGCTGGCGATCGCCACGGCCGTTTGCCCCCGTTCCTCAGCCGTTAGCTGCTCACCCTTTTCCCAGGCCGTTTGCAGAACAGTGCCAACATAATCCGCATGGCTGATAGTTGCCAGCAGATTAACCCAGAGGTTGCCATACTGCTCAACAATGTAGGGATCTTCAGCAGCGACTTGGGCAGGCGAGAAGATCCAGGGCCGCGTCGTGGAGAGGGTGTACTTTTTCGCCTCCTCAAAGGCTCCCAGGGCAATACCCAAATAGAAATTGACGAAAACAATTTGAATGAGGGGTGTGACAAGAGTTGCAAAGGGACTGGGATGATCTAGAGATTCGGGGTCGCCCAAGATTTCACTGCGATCGATCAGAACATTGTGGAACTCAACACTGCCGCTGTCCGTCTGGCGTTGCCCAATGTAGTCCCAATCGTCATTTAAGGTGACCCCTTCGCGATCGCTCGGCACAACTGCAAACAACACATTGCCGAGATCCTGACGAGTTCCAGCGACCACAATCACATCGGAGCTTTTCGCCCCCGTGGAGAAGTTTTTTACCCCATTGAGCCGGAAATGCTCACCCTCCGGAACAAAAATTAGATCCGGATCGCGGGGATTCACGGAATCGCCCCAGTACCAATTATTACGAGAACTGGCAGTGTAGAATCGAGCTTGCTGTTCTGGAGTTCCGTAGAGGCGGGGCATGGTGGCGTTGACGTAGTGATAGCCCAAAAGCTGAGCCAAGGAGCCGTCTGCTTTCGCCAGTTCGCGGACGACTTTAAGAGCGGTAATCCAATCTTTTCCCTGGCCCCCGTAGGCTTCGGGCAACAGCAGGTTGAGCAATCCGCTTTCCCGCAATCGGTACAGCTCGTGAGTGGGGGAGCCACCTTTCACATCGCGTTCGATGGCGGTTTCGGCAAACTCTTCAGCCAGGGAGGTGGCAATCGCCATGGGATCAATCGTTCTATCAATCGCAGATACCATTGGTTTGCTCCTGCACAGAATTAAAAGGCACCGTGGCGGGGTGGATTGACGCCATTCAAGAAGTAGTTACCGATCGCGTGATACTTCCAGCGCACCGGATCATGAAGGGTATGGGTGCGAACATTGCGCCAGTGACGACTGAAATTAAATTGATCGAGGGTAGATTTTGTACCGCTCAGCTCAAACTGTTTGCTGGTAATAAACAACGCGACTTCATCGGCAAGGGCTTTGGCCTCTGCTACGGCAATTGAGGCTTCGATCGCGCTCTTCTCCGTTCCATCCACCAGGGCACGATCGATGAATTCTCCAGCTCGTTCTAAAAGTGCTTCAGCCGCATGAAGTTTGATTGTGATCTCGCCAACATCGGACAGAATGAGGGGATCTTCATAGGCATGATCGACGCCGCTATCGCTCCAGGGACGGGTTTGGGTACGAACGAAGTTAATGGTGTCCTTATGAGAGGCGCGGGCAATACCAACATCGACAGCGGTGTGGATAATTTGGGCGATCGCCCCCATGGTGGTTTGCTTCTCAAATGCCAGATGATGCCGTACAATTTGCCATTCTTCGACGAGTACATTTTCAATCAGTGTTGTACCACTGGCTGTGGTACGTTGTCCCATCCCAGACCAATCATCAATAATGGTTAATCCGCGAGTTTGGCGGTCGACAAACACAATCACCACATGATCCTCGTCATCCAGCGCTACCACAGGGACAATGTGAGCAAACAGCGCACCCGTTGAATAAAACTTTTTTCCATTGAGGACGTACTTGCCATCATGAGTACGGGTTACACGGGTCTGAAAAGAGGTGGCTGTTTTAGTGCCAATTTCGCAGAAGGCATTCCCCAACCGCTTTCCTTCCAGCACCTGTTGGAAGTAATAACGCTTCTGTTTCTCAGTTCCACTGAGGCGTATGGCCTCTACCATATACAGATGGTTTTGCGGAATTTGTCCGAGACTGGAATCCCCTTCCGACAGGATTTTGATCACATTTGCTAGCGTCACATTAGACACGTAAACCCCACCATACTCCTTCGGCACAGTGATACCCAAAAGCCCGCTCTTTGAAAGTTTTTCCAGTTCAATGTGGGGTAAGCGGCGATCGCGATCCCGAATTGCAGATTCCTTGGCGAATTCTTCTGCTAGTGTCTGTGCAACTTCGACCGCTTCAGCATCACTGGTGATGATGTGGGTTTTGCGATCGCTCGAAACAATATTGACCATACTTTGCCTTCCTTTGATACAACAAAACAGGCTAAAGGTTAGGGACTAGAACCCCGGTGTTTCAGAAACACCAGGGTCCAGGGACAAGACGAAAGATTAAGCGATCGACTGCAATTCCTTCTCAACGAGATCTGTGTCACGACGGGCATCCAGTTGACGAACTAGAGGAATCACCCTGCGACCAAATTCCGGCAACTCATCGGTGTAATGCAGGAAGGCGCAAAGGATGAGATCCACACCAGCCTCGTAATATTCACGAATGCGTTCAGCGATCACTTCGGGCGGACCAAATAGCTTGGTCTTAAAGCCATCATTGGGCTGCACCAGGTTAGCAAAATCGGAGTTCGCCCACATACCGATCCGGTCACGGGTAGATGCTCCGGCTTCTTTCACCTGTTCCGCAAAGGCATTTACAATCTTGGGATCAGCGTGGGCAATAATGCGTTCCAATTCGGCGTAAGCTTCATCCTCGGTATCCCGAAGAATGACGAAACCATTCAGGCCGAACTTGACCTTGCGTCCTTCAGCACGGGCGATCGCCGAGATCTCGTCAATCTGCTCCTTCACTGCTTCCACGGAATTTCCATTCATGAAATACCAGTCAGAATAGCGACCAGCCATCCGCCGTGCAGCCTTAGAATTGCCTCCCTGGAAAATCTCAGGATGGGGTTGAGAAATCGGTCTGGGCTGCAACCAGCCTTCATTAATCCGGTAGAAATCCCCTTTAAAGGTAAAGGACTCCTGTGTCCACAAGCCTTTGAGCACTTGAATGAACTCTTCAGAACGACGGTAACGTTCGTCATGATCCAGCCACGGCTCACCAAAAGCTTGGAATTCACCCCGAAACCACCCACTCAGAATATTGATGGCAAATCGTCCACCTGAATAAACGTCAATGGTGGCTCCCATTTTCGCAACCATTGCGGGATGCCATAACCCAGTATGCACAGCGCTGATGAGCTTCAGTCGTTGGGTTTGAGCCGATAGAACAGCGGTACAGGTAATCGCTTCCTGTTGATATTCCCACCCGTGGCTGGCGATGAATCGGGCAGGGGCTAACCCATATTCAAACCCAATATCCTCAGCAACTTGAGCGAGTTGAGCGTTGTAGTTGAGGCTCCACTCTGTTCTTTGGGGAATGCTGCTGATGACATAACCGCCACTGCCAAGAGGCATCCAATAGCCAAAACGAATATCCATTGTAATGTTCTTGAGTAAAGGGAATTAGATTAGAAAATGAATCAGGCAACCTGAGCCAAGGAATGGCGTTGAACATCCAATTGACGCACTTTTGGAATGACTGTGCGACCAAACTCGGGTAGCTCATCGGTAAAATGGAGGAATGAACACAGCATCAGATCTACGCCAACTTCGTAATACTGGCGAATCCGATCGACAATCAAATCCGTCGGCCCAATCAAGCCAGTCTTGAAACCATCATTGGGTTGCACCAGATCTGCAAAATTAGAATTGGCCCACATGCCCACCTTCTCCCGGGTGGAAGATCCAGCATTTTTTGCCTGCTCTGCAAAGCCTTGAACCATTGCAACATCAGCATGGTCAATGATGCGCTGAAGTTCGGCACGGGCTGCTGCTTCGGTGTCCCGCTGGATGACGAAACCGTTGAGGCCAAAGCGAACAGTTCTGCCGTGTTCGCAGGCGATCGCCGAAATCTCCTCAATCTGTTCTTTCACGCCTTCCACGGAATTTCCATTCATGAAATACCAGTCGGAATAGCGCCCCGCCATGCGTCGCGCCGCTTTGGAGTTACCACCCTGGAAGATTTCGGGATGAGGTTTAGAAACGGGGCCAGGACGAAATACTGCGCCGTTGATGCGATAGTAATCACCACTGAAGTAAAACGGTTCCTCAGAGGTCCACAGCCCTTTCAGCACCTCAATAAACTCTTCAGAACGGCGATACCGCTCGTCATGCTCCAACCAGGGTTCATTGAAATGGCGAAATTCCTCCTTCAGCCACCCACTTAGGATATTGATAGCAAAGCGGCCTTTGGAGGCAATATCAATGGTGTTACCCATTTTGGCGATCATCGCTGGATGCCATAAACCGGTATGCACCGCGCTAATGATTTTGATGCGCTCGGTTGCCCCAGCTACGAGGGCTGTGCTGGTAATGGCATCGTGCTGACCATTCCCTGCTTCCAGTGCCATAAATCGAGCCGGAGCCAGCGTATAGTCAAACCCCAAAGATTCTGCCGTTTGCGCCAATCGGATGTTGTAATCAATGCCCCATTCTGTTCGCTGGGGAACAGTGCTAATGACATATCCCCCGCTGATGATCGGCATCCAATACCCAAAACCTATATCCATAATGCTCTATCGCTCCAGACTGGGATTGATGTTTCGCTCCGTTGGAGACTTTAAATGCTGGGTTTCCTGCTGTAAACGATTCGCCACGATCTGCCGCTTGTACCGCTGCAAATCAACTTCCATAGAGATAATGATGACGAGTGGCCCTAGCAGGGAAAGAGTTGGCCCAATGTAGAGGAACCAGGGAGCGAAGCCGTAGGCTTGGATAATGACCGCAGAGCTGACCACTAATAGAAACGATCCAAACCACAGTAGATTAGTAGCTGTTTTGTTGTCTAGTTTTGCAGAGTGATCATCCTCTAAACCATAGGTTTTCGATGCATAACTCAATACCAAGTACATACCTCGGATGTAGAGAACGGCTAGGATAAGACCCACGACAATGAACGTAAGGGTAATAGGCGATAAGCTTTGAGAACTAGCCGTGCTAGCAGATGTAGCAGCCGGACTACGGCTTGCACCGACCAATACAACCAGTAACGCCAGACCAAAGTAGAAAATGCGCTTAAAGAATGTCCAGAAGTCGTGGGAGACAACTTTTAGAGAAGTCATAGGATGAATCCTTAGTGATGCTGGGTATGAGAGGGTGATTTTTGTGGGTATGGAGGCGATGCCCAGCACTGGGCTAAATGTCCTGTGCCCGCTGCAAAAGTCTATAGTCAAAAGAATCGCGATTAAACGAGGCGATAATAATTGGAACAATGGTGCTAACCGCCACAATCGTTGGTGTGCTAATGACTTCACCGTAGGTCAGCATGGTAGGGATGCCCACAACCAGCGCAGCAATGGTGCCCCAAATAAAAGCAGCCGCATTCATCTTGCGCCACGCAATAGAGAGAATCAGCGGCACCAGAATGGCCCCCCGGATGGCGGACGTTCCCAACAGCAGCGAGACAAAATCGATGCCGGACAGTACAACAGCGATGGATACGATGACCGTAATTACCATAGAGAGGCGAGTCCATTGGAATAAGGTCTTTTCAGGAATGTTAGGAACTAACGGTTTGATAATATCCACCGCTGAAATGGAACTGACTGCCGCCAGTGCCCCATCGCAGGTTGAGTAGCAAGCCGATAGCACAATCACCACAAACAAATAGATAATCCAATGGGGTAAACCCAGGTGCGAGATTAGATAGGGTCCAATCGCCGCCGCATCTCCTCCCAGATCCCGAGCTAAATCGACGTTAAACGCAATCCCTACCAGGCCAATTACCCCCAGGCAAAGGGCGATGGGATAGTACAGGCCCCCTCCCCAGAAGAAAGTCCGCCCCAATTCGTTTTCCCGCAGACCCCAGGCCACCTGCCAGAACTCCTGCCCTGCAATAGTCGCGGTAATCAAACCCAGTGTGAAAGTAACCCCAAAATTCTCAAAGGCATCGGCACGAGTCACCCCCAACAGGCCGTCTCCTTTAGCTGCAACGGCCTGCCACACGGCATCTGCACCACCCACATGGCCTAGCGTTGCCACAGCGACGATGGCAGAAGGAACAAGCAGCAACAGGGCCATTAATGTAGAGGTTGAAACGGAAGCCCACAAACCTCCCAAAACGGTGTAGGTCAGAATGGCGATCGACGCAATGACTGCAACGGTTCCCTCGTCTAAACCAAAAATTGTCGCAACTACCAGGGAAGCCCCTTTCAGGTTGATGATAACGGCTTGAATGGCTCCAAAGAGAATGCCAAAAATGACAACAACCCGTGCAAGTTTGGCCCCGTCATACCGCACGGCGACAAACTCACTAATGGTGTAACCATGTGGCATCAAGGCTTTGAGCTTGCGGGCAAACGGCACAACGGCCACTACGGAAATACCGTTGGGTACAGCAAACCACCAGAGACCCGATAAGCCATAGGAATACGTCACGGCAATGGGCATCAAAATTCCTACCACCCATGTCCAAACAGAAAGGAGCCCCGCAACGCCAAAGCCAAACCCTAATTTACGGCCTGCAATCACAAAGTCATGGGTATTCTTTACCAGTTTAGTTTTGGAGTAAAAGGCTAAAACCAGCATGGCAACACCCATTAAAACCAGTGTTAGTATTCCTGGGATCACGCCCAAGGGCTGGCTTTGCACTAATTCAATTCCGTTCATCTTCAAGCCTTTAAAACTCGTTAGTAGGGAACCAATGGATTAATTGAAGAACCTGTTATGGATGTACAGATATACGCTATGACTAATGATTTGGGATCAGGACACTGCTCTGTTGAAACAATTGGTAAATCGGACAGCGTCGCTCAGTCTCCAGTCGCAGTTTGTCAAATAGCTCCTTAGTAGCGTCTGTTTCTATGTTGGGTTGAATGGCGATCGCTTCAAAATTCGCAGTCTCTTCTGCTGATCCCACCACCAAGACTGCTGTACTCAGTGTGGCTTCAATTTGAGGTTAAACGCCTTTAACTCAACACCAAAATCCTTTGCAACCAGTTGTACTGTTACTTGGGAGCAGGAAAATATGGGCATGTCCCCAATGGTCGTTGAGAACTTCAGGTATTTGATATTTCAAACAGATATATCGTCACGTAACTCTTCAGGTCAAAGCAGGGGAGCATAATGCTGATGAACAGAGCAACTTTTGTGGGTTCACTATCACGCGTGACGGAAGTATCCTATAGATCGCGAAGGATTGTAAGTAAACTCAAAAACATTTTGATGCGAGGGTTAACCCATCGCCGATTGGAACCAGGCTGAGAATTATGCGATCGTCATCTTGCAATCGTTGGTTAAATTCTCGAATAAGTTGGGTTTGTTCGTCCTGGACTTCCGGTTGTGCTACTCGGCCTGACCAGAGTACATTATCTCAAATCTTGCACCTTTCCCCATAAGTCAAGCTGGGCAATGATTTGAGAACAATTTCAAACCCATATTGTGCGGCAATATCTGCACTTCTTTGGATCTGTTTGAGGAGTTCAAACCA
>NZ_JAMPLB010000124.1:0-9402 GCF_039962325.1 Leptolyngbya sp. PL-A3 | reverse complement strand
TTAAAACCAAGGCTGTGTTTCCAGATGAGGAGTCTGTTTTCAAGCTGATGTATTTGGCAATGAACAACATTGCTAAGCGATGGAATCGACCGATAAAAAATTGGAAGGCAGCCTTGTCTCATTTTGCTATCCTATTTCCAGGACGCTTCAACTATTAAAAATCTAAAGGCTTACACAAAAATCTAAACACTCTCCTTTTGGAGCGTTTTGGGCGTACTTCGCACGTTCAAAACGCTTGTTTGCTATCTACTGACCATGAACAACACTCGGGTGTGCATGTATTCAGGCCCAGCAATCAACTGTTGAGTAACTGATCTCTGCAACCCGCTTTTGTATCATCTCTTGTCAATCACGGTCAATCACCAGAGTTGAGCGCTCAGCAATACTACAATGCTTTTGAAGCGCTTAAAATCTGGTTGTTTTTGTGAGAGTCTCACTCCGCTCGGCTTTCACAAAAACAACCGTGGCTAATTCAAGCGCAAAGCGTTGTAAGCCTGAAACCTGTACAAAATTAAATTTGGCTCATTATCTCCCCAAGTTCTTCACCTTTAGACCCTAACTTAATAATCAAGAGAAGCAAATCGCTGAAGGCAAAGCCACCGCTGAAATAAGCCTCTCTCCCCGCTCTACCAGTTTGGGCTTACATCATGACTCTCACTAGTTCCCTCGAAGACTTTTCCTTAGCTGAGCTTTTCAGAATGATTGACCAGGGACGCAAATCTGGTCGACTCACGCTTCGTGTTTCAGCCAATCCTCATGAATCCGACGTGAAAAACTATCATGTCTGGTTCCGTCAAGGACGGGTCGTTGCGGTTTCGGATCGCTTGGATGGAAGAGGGCTAGGGTCAAAAATTGCAGAAAAAGGTTGGTTGAGCCAACGGGTGATTGAGCGACTGAACGGCCTCGCAAAATCTGGCACTCCTTTAGGATTAACGCTCAAAATGCAGGGTGCTCTTCACTCAGAGCAATTAAATCTGTTGTTTGTCGCTCAGTTGCAACAAATCTGGGCCTTGTTTGAATCTTGTACAGGTCAATTTGACCTCGATGGGCAGGCATCGCTTCCCTCTAGCGAAATGACCGGTTTAAGCGCCTCGGCTATGGAAGTAGCCCTCTCAGGATTAAGACACCTCAAAAACTGGCACGCTTTCGGAGATACTTTACCAGATGGGGATTCCGCCATTCAAAGTATCGTCCCAAGCAAACCTCAAATTCGTCTCAACTCTCTAGAATGGCAAGTGTGGGAATTTGCCAAAGGAACCGTTTCCCTGCGAGATACAGCCCAGCAACTCAATCAGCCTACAAGCAAAGTTCAGCAAGCGGCGTTCCGTTTGATGCTGGTTGGCTTAGTGGAGGAAGTTCCCTTGGCTCCTTGCACAGTAACGGCATCAACAACCATTGATGCATTTGACATGCTCGAGAATTCGACAGATCTCCCGTCGCTCTTTGACGAAAGGAAGCTAGAGGAAGAACAGAAATCCAAGATGAGCCATTCCCTCCTCCAAAATCTCGTTGGTTTTCTACGGAGCAAACCCTAATGGAAATTCTGCGTATTGTGGTCACAGGCACTGTTGGTGCTGGCAAAACTAGCTTCATTCGGACGATTAGTGAGATTGAAGTAGCCGATACTGAACACCATACAAATGATGAGCCCGCTTTTCTAAAACAGGATACGACCGTTGCGTTTGATTTTGGTCGTCTCACCATTGGACCGAACCAAGTCGTGCATCTCTATGGCACACCTGGACAAGCACAATTTGATTTCACGCGGGATACTCTCATTGACAAAGCTCATGCGTATATTCTGCTGGTCAATGCACATCGTCCTCAAGGGCTACACTACAGCCGTCGCATTCTCAGCTCTATACATCAACGTGTTCGCATTCCCATCGTGATTGGCCTTACTCATGTAGACTACCCCGATGCCTGGACACCTGACACTATTGCCCTAGCTTTAGGATTATCAAATGAACGTAGACGTCCTCCAATAGTGTGTTTAGATGCAACCGATCGCGAGGCTGTCTCTAAAACGTTAATTACGCTTATTGAAGCTATGATGGCAGTTCCCGTTTCACAATAGTTCCACTTTTTTACTCATACAACTGATGAATAGCTACTCAGGACGATAGATAACTCGAGCGTCTAAATGAAGAGTACGTAAATAGTAAGCCAGTTCCTCAGCTTGATCACGGTTGGGAAAGACCCCAGCCTGCACATAAGGTCCCAAACGGGAATCTGTCTGAAATGCATCTGGTATACATTGACGCACAGCTATCAAGGTATTAGTCCGGTACGCAGGCACAATCACAACATAAGGAGCCCCGGCAATGCGGCCAATGAAGGTAACATTTCCCTGGGCTTGCTGATTTTGGGTTGTACAGGGTTGAGCAGTAGAAGGCCGTAAATGATGATTTGAACTGACAAATTGCGCTTGTTCGACGGCAAATGGGGTTAGTGCAATAACCTGTTCAGGTACGGAGAGAGCCCATGGGCAGGGCATTACCAAATTACCCGCAAGAGCCAACGCAATACTTGCAATGAATCGATTAACCAAATTACTCATAAGGCTTAATTCAGGGAGTAAACCACATTAAGGAACACTCAGTTGATACTCTCGTCGGCTTCCCAAAGGCGTAATGACGGTGGCAACAAGACGGCGGTTAGAGAACGGGACTTGCAGATCAAATTGTCCTGTTAGATCTACAGTTTGTGGTTCTTGGTCGATCAACAATAAGTTAACCGGATCTATTTGACCTGCAATGCGAGCTGTTCGTGAATTAATCGATGCCAACAACCTTAAATCCAGACGAGGATCTTCCCTTAGAGGTGTAGGGGGAGTTGGCGGTGATCCGGGTACAACCAAACTTTGTAGCCCACCGCTAATTGGAACTTGCTCACCCTGAGCCATAGCAACAACCTGGCCTTCTAGAGTAGCTACCCCTGTTTTACCATCGGGCTGAACACCAATTCCAAAAACAGTGCCGCGCACACCGCTAATACCGGCTGGAGTTTCAATCTCCAATGTTGAACTGGGATTGGTAAGCCGGCGAACTTGTAGCCGTACTTGTCCGCCCGTTACACGCAATCGAGTGATCCTGCCGCCATCAGAGGCCGTATCAAGCTGCTGAACCCGAACAGTCGTTGCTTCAGCAACCTGAACAGATCCCATCCCCGTATCAATTACAAGATTAGCGGCGGAATTGCGCCCTGTAGTGATCGTATCCCCAATGGCTGACAGTCTATCTTGCGGGCGAGCAGGACGAGTTGTTTGCCCATGGTGGTAGCTGACATTACCCGATAGTTCTCGGACTTCTAGCCAACGATCAACTCTGACTGGAAACAGTTGTGCTAGAAGCTGCCCTGACCAACCTAGAATTACCAGGATGAACAGAAGGGATATTAGGAATTTGAGGCGTTTTTGATACACGTCTTTATCGCTAAAGGAGCCATTGGGCAATAACTGTAGCTCATAATACCCTCTACAAGCAGAGCAAATACACCTGAGAATTTTCTGGTTGTCAGCAAATAAAAAATACAGCTGATATGAGGAAAACACAGGATAACTGCGGGAAAAAAAGACGCGCTTAACGGCTGGAGGATTCGATCTGCTGTTTGCTGACCCAGCATCCACCCTAAACTCTATCCAGCGATAGATGTGCCTACTTTATTTTGGAAAGGCGATCGCTATCCTGCCTCAGCAAGAACCAAGCAGCTATATCGTGAAGTTAGAAGTAACTTTCACAAGTTCTTTTACGATTTATAGATTGAGCTATGCAGCCTAACCCTTTGGGAACCCAATCCTGGCCTTCTAAGGGACCCCTGGTTGCTACAGTGCAGTCTGTTTTTTAGAGATATTCAACAAAGGCTGAATGCTAGAGCTAATTCCAACTTACGTGATAAAAATGGCATGACCCCAATCATGTATGCTCTAAATTGAGTAACATTCCAACAACTACTAGTTACTGACGCTGATCCAAAAGTGATCGATTTTCACAATTGAGATGAACTCCAGCACTTTGTGAGTGTAACAGTTGCCGAATCTCAGTTTTCAATTCAATCGATCTTACTGGCATAGCAACCGAAACTATAATCAAACATTGCCAAAAGGGTAGAGTTGCTGATTGTTTCTAGATGCGATGTGAACGCTACAGATGCTGCTAGAGATACTCTATACATAACGCATTACTGGGTTATTCCCACGTCATCAATGAAGACTGTTTCAATAGCTACGGAATAGTTTGAATTTGTTTCTGAATCTCCTGGGTGCAGGTAGTTGATAGACGTATAGTCTCGATCTCATTGAGCTAGTTTGCAGGTATTTCTTGCAAACTACTCGTTGATAGATACACCATTCTTGGGGCTGCTAGATCGCTTTCCTTCATGAAATAAGTTGCAACTTGAATGGGATAAGGGAGGTTATGTGAAAAAGACGGAGCCACTGGGAATGGAGGATAACCAGCAATTATTAAAAAACAGTGAATCAACTATCTAATTTTGGATAAGAGCTATGTGATCTTTTGGTAGCAATTTTGTAAGGGTAGAGCTATTCGCTAATTGCTCGCTACCTCTCACCAAACTAGCTGAAATTAGACATATTGTGGGCAACCATTTCGGAGCATTGGCGAGAAGTGTTCGCTGAGCACGGTGATTGCCCACGTTTCATCGCTTCAGAAGCATAAGTCAGCAATTTTTCAGATGGTTGTGCTTTGCCCTTACCCCTTCTCACAATTCATTTGAGATTGCTATATCTTCGCTCAACAGCGGAAATTCCTTCAATCTATTCCTTTTGGATGAACCATCCCTAAAATAGGCTTATTACTGTACGGATAGTTTCTAGCTATTCCCATGCTTCAAATTCCAGGAGTTTTTGGGATTGTCACATACTGGCAGTTTGCAAAATCAATCCGTCTGACAGTATTTATGACGATCCAGTTTTTGGCGACAATTTGGTAATTGCTGAACCATTAGAAGGTGCGATCGCCTAGTGATCGTCCTGCCTTGGGCCAAAGAGCATCCTACTCTGCTCTTGACCTGGATATTATCTTTTGGTTGATCAAGCTTGTTCAATTGCAAAAAATGCAGGGCATTTCGCCGTGCTAGTTCTTGCCATTTTTGGGGCAATACTGGCCGTTGAGATTTGTTCTGGCTGTGTTTTGCAATTCCCTCATCATTTCAAAGGCTGTTTGAAGAATCCCTGGAAGGGATGTTTTTCGTGCGTGTAGTGTGTGAAAAATCAATTCAAACAGCCCCTTGTCGACGTCGTCAAAAATAGGGCAAACCAATGAGTATCGTTGAAGCAAAGTGCACGGCTACTGCTACATCATTTCATGTCGAAGGCTATGAAAAGATTGCATTTGACTTGCAACTTGTTGATTGTATTTTTGAAATTGAGAATGCAACCCTAGCCGAGAATTATCAACGCTTTGGCCGCTGTTTAGCTGTTGTCGACCACAATGTGAATCGGCTGTATGGATTACAGATGCAGCAGTATTTTCAGCATTACGGCATTGATCTGACGATCTTTGCCATTCAAATTGAAGAACCGGCGAAAACGATGGCTACTTTGCAGGCGATCGTCGATGCCTTTGCAAGTTTTGGTCTGGTTCGGAAAGAACCTGTCCTCGTAGTTGGAGGTGGGCTTGTTCTAGATGTTGCTGGATTTGCATGCGCCACATACCGTCGCAGCACTAATTTCATTCGCGTTCCAACAACACTAATTGGTTTAATTGATGCCGGAGTCGCGATCAAGGTCGCTGTTAATCACGATAAGTTGAAGAACCGCCTGGGTGCTTATCATCCCCCCAAACAAGTTTTGCTAGATTTCTCATTTCTCAAAACTCTGCCAACGGATCAGGTGCGTAACGGCATGGCGGAACTGGTCAAGATTGCTGTTGTCGCTAATGCAGAGGTGTTTAATCTGCTGGATCAATACGCAGAAGAACTGCTTAGCACGCACTTTGGTTACCTGGGGGGCAGTGCAGCCCTGAAGGCCGCAGCCCATCGCATCAATTACGCATCCATTGAGACGATGCTGGAGCTAGAAACGCCTAATCTGCATGAACTTATGCTCGATCGCGTCATTGCGTACGGCCACACCTGGAGCCCCACACTAGAACTTGCACCCAGCGTCCCCTTGCTGCACGGTCATGCCGTCAATATTGATATGGCACTGTCTGCCACAATTGCTGCTTGCCGAGGCTATATCACCTTGTCTGAGCGCGATCGCATCCTGACCCTCATGAGCCGTTTAGGATTAGCTCTCGACCATCCCCTACTGGATAGCGATCTGCTTTGGCAGGCAACACAATCCATTACCCAAACCCGCGATGGTTTGCAACGAGCAGCCATGCCCCGCCCCATTGGGGAATGCTTTTTTGTGAATGATCTCACTTATGAGGAGTTAGATACGGCTCTGCGTGAGCACAAACAATTGTGTCTGGGCTATCCACGCCAAGGGGCAGGGGTGGACGCCTACATCCGCAGCGCTCAGCAAGACCTGGTGGGGAGCAATGTTGCATGACTAGCATCATGAGTAGGACGATAGAGGATCGCGTCCGTCCCGTTACACCTTTAGGAATTCTGGTGGAGCAGCTAGCCGAGCTTGTGGCTCAGGCTGAGCAAACGAATATGCCTACCGAGTTTATGGCAAAGCTGCAATCAGCCTACCAGTTAGCAGCCGGACTGGATCCCTATTTGGAGCAATCCACAACTCCAGAATCTGCTGATTTGGCGGCGATCGCCACTCGTACCCGCAATGAACCCTGGAACCAGCACTTTACGGATGGCAGTATTGTGCGACAGCTTGAGCAGGAAATGCTTTCAGGCCATATCGAGGGGCAGGCACTTAAGATGTTTGTGGCCATGACGCGATCGCGCCGTATTCTCGATATTGGCATGTTCACAGGGTATTCGGCCCTGGCTATGGCTGAAGCCTTGCCACAGGACGGAACATTGTTAGCCTGCGAGGTGGATTCCTATGTGGCAGGATTAGCGCGAGAATTGTTTGATCGATCCCCCCATGGTGGCAAAATCGAGATTGCGATCGCTCCTGCCCTGGAAACACTGCATAAACTGGCTGAAACAGGCCAATCCTTTGATTTCGTTTTCATTGATGCTGACAAGAAGGAGTATGCTCAGTATTTTCAATTCCTGCTCGACTTTAACTTGCTGACATTGGACGGTTTCATCTGTGCTGATAACACTCTGTTACAGGGTCAGGCATATTTACCAAATGCATCCGCAAATGGAGCCGCAATTGCTCGGTTCAACCAGGCCGTCCAGTCCGATCGACGGGTTGAGCAGGTTTTATTGCCCCTGCGCGATGGTGTCACTCTGATACGCCGTATTGCTTAAAACACGAAACGGAGGCAGATCATTTTCTTGACTCTGCCTCCTAACATTTGGAATTTGACCCATGGTGAATTCTCCTCTGGGGCAGATGAGGGCGATCGTGCAAAGTTTAGCTGCGCTGACTGCCCTGCTAATTGCTCTACCCTTTAATCTCAGCATTGTTCTAGGCGCATTGGTTCGTCGTTGGATATGGAATCGTCCTGCCATACCGTTTGCCGAATCGCCCAAGACGATTTTGCTGACAGGCGGCAAAATGACAAAAGCCCTTCAACTAGCTCGATCCTTTCATAGGGCCGGCCATCGCGTCATTCTGGCAGAAACGCAGAAGTATTGGCTGACAGGACATCAATTTTCAAACAGTATCGACTGTTTTTACACAATTCCGGCACCCCAAAAAGACCCAGACGCCTATATCCAAGCATTATTAGCCATTGCAAAGCAAGAGCAGGTCGATGTCTACGTTCCTGTTTGTAGTCCTGTCCAAAGCTACTACGATTCGCTAGCAAAATCTATGCTGGCTGGTGCCTGTGAAGTATTCCACTTCGATCCAGCCGTAACACAAATGTTGGATGATAAGTTTGCATTTGCAGAAGCGGCAAGGGCAATCGGCCTATCTGTTCCCAAGTCATACCTGATCACCCATCCTCAACAGGTACTAGACTTTGATTTTTCCGGTGAAACTCACCCTTACATCCTCAAAAGTATCCCCTACGATTCAGTACGACGGCTTGACTTAACAAAACTACCCTGCTCGACACGCCCGGAGACCGAAGCGTTTGTTCGCAGCTTACCGATTAGCCCAGCCAAACCCTGGATTATGCAGGAATTCATTCGGGGGCAGGAGTATTGCACCCACAGCACAGTGCGTGATGGGGAACTGCGGTTGCACTGCTGCTGTAAATCCTCTGCCTTCCAAGTCAACTACAGTTCAGTGGAAAACTCGGAAATCCAGCAGTGGGTTAGCACGTTTGTTCAGGCATACAATCTGAGCGGACAAGCTTCGTTTGACTTCATTCAATCAGAAGATGGACAGGTGTATGCGATTGAGTGCAATCCTCGTACCCACTCGGCAATCACAATGTTTTACAACCATCCCGGCGTTGCAGATGCCTATCTCTCCGATGAGCCGTTAGCTGAACCGTTACGACCTTTAGCAACCAGCAAACCCGTTTACTGGCTTTATCACGAGATTTGGCGGCTGAATGAAGTGCGATCGCTGGCTGATTTGCGCTCCTGGTGGCAAACACTCCGTCAGGGCAAAGACGCTATCTTTGCACCCGATGATCCACTGCCATTTTTGATGGTACATCACTGGCAGATACCTTTGTTGCTGCTCGATAATCTCCGCCGCAGAGCTGGTTGGGTTCGCATTGACTTCAATATTGGCAAACTCGTTGAACTGGGTGGCGATTAGCGGGTCAGTCAGGCCGGAACTAACTTGTTAAGCTTCAGGGGCAACTCAATTACAAATTGTGTGCCCTTACCCGGCTCTGAATGGCAAGTTAACTGGCCACCATGCTTCTCAACGACAACTTGATAACTGATGGATAATCCGAGGCCAGTTCCTTTACCGATGGGTTTAGTGGTAAAAAATGGCTCAAATAACCGTTGCTGAACTTGTTCACTGATTCCTCCACCATTGTCAGAAATTCGAATCTGAATATAGCGATCGTCAATCTTCTCAGTAACAACTGCAATTGTTAAAGGGTTCTGTTGAAGCTGCTCACATGAGCATTTCTTCGTTAACTCATCAACCGCATCAATTGCATTACTAAGAATGTTCATAAATACCTGATTGAGTTGCCCGGCATAGCACTCAACCAGGGGTAAGTCTCCATACTGCTTGATAACTTTAATACCAGGATGGCCCGCGACCTCTTTGAGCCGGCTTTGTAAAATCATCAAAGTACTGTCGATACCGTCATGAATGTTGACCTCTTTCGAGCTATGTTTATTTGTGGTGTATGAGTAAAGGAGAAGAAACGGCGTATCCTGCTGGATAAGGAAAAAGACCAGACGAGGATACACCATGAATAACGACAATCTTATTGCATT
>NZ_JAMPLB010000123.1:0-9496 GCF_039962325.1 Leptolyngbya sp. PL-A3 | reverse complement strand
GATTAATCAGTAGAAACGCTGCATACTGGTAGAGTCCTTGCGAGCAAGAAAGGGCATCAGGAGACGGTTGCTGGGGGCAAACTAAGCGATCGTCTCCCTCACAAAATCGCGGTTACTTCGTCGGGCTGGCTGTCGGCGCGGTCGTACCAGAGAACTTTAGTGACGACGATGAAGGTTTTGCCGCCCTTTTCTTCCAGGCGATCGCCAAATTCGGGTCTGAAGAACATTCCCTCCAGTGATACCCAGCCATGTGGGGCGGAGTCGTCGGGGCGGGCTTCATAGTGCGTTGGGTGGCTCATTTCAAGACACTTCCTCAGGGTTTGTTTCCTTAACAACAGCGAGGTGTTTTTCAAGCTCGGGCTCTTGCTGAATCCATTCGGGATGCGCTGAAACAATTGCAACGACCGCTTGTAGGGCATCACGTCTACGCGACTGTCTACAAATCTCGTCACGTAGCAAGTCCCAGCCTTTTTTCTGGTGGGCAGGAGACTGAATTTTCCGGTTAGATTTAGACATTGTTTTAATTCCCTAGTTTTAGGGGAAGTTCATGGTCAATCCCAGGAAGCCAAAGCATCAAGGTCTAAGTCACTATCAGGAGATGCTGCGATCGCCTCTGCCACGACATCGACGGAAGCTACGGTGGAAACGCCTACGGGCTGTGGATGGCAAGGACTGATCCAGCAATTCAGAACATGCTCAAGGGCATCCTTTGGATCATCAGAACGTAGCTGGGCAGCAATCTCTAGTAACAATTGGCGGTGCTGAGGCTTGGTGATTGAAAGACGCATTGCTCAAACCTCCTATACGCGGTTGGTGAGACGGAGAGCAATCTCATACAACCCTTTGGCGTTCTGCCAACGGGGCTGAACTGGCACTGCAATGTTCTTCCTGGCCAGCAGTGAGCCGATACCGGGCAGGCAAGCACCACCACCCACCGCAATGATCGCGGTAGCAGCAGGAACACGGGTTTCAGCTGCTTTCACGAATGGCTTTAACCCCTGGCTGAACCAATCGGGCAGAGCCTTCACGTAGGCTTCCTTGAAATTCCAATCGGGAAACTGCGTCCCATACACGAAGTCACCCTTCTCAATGCCCGAGCGGATCAAGTGACGGTCACCAGGGCGCTTCAGAAACGCTCGCACACTGTCAGAGGTGGCGATCGCATCAATCAACTTCTCCACACCAGCATCGGGGGCATAGTCGCGATAGGTAATTTGGAGGTTGTTGAACGAGCTAACGATGGTCGTTCCGTTGCCGATGTCAAATAGCAAAGCGCTGGTGAGGTCATACTCGCTACGGACGGCGAATGCAGCCCCGGCCCCTTCCTCGAGCACTTTCTCAACCTTGATGGTGATGGTGGATTCATGACCCATCAACCACACTTTGTGGGTGCCAGCGATCGCCTGGCTGATGGCACGCCCGAACGTCTTACCGTCGTGGACCGATGCCACCACCGACAGTTCCCACTCACCCCGCACATTAAGATGAGTGAGGGAACTGAGAAGCAGTTGCAGTGAGAAATCCACCTTCCCATCAGTCGAGTCAGTTACGCGATAGATACCGGAGGGTGAGCTGTAGTAGGCATTGATGCCGCCGATCCATTGCTTGCCAATGAGGTCAGCGCGATCGCCTTCTAGGTATTCCACGTAGCCCTGATTGGCGAATGTGGCGGGCTCTGGGAGATAGAGCACATAACTTTCTTGCAGCACCATGCCCAGGCCCGAATAGAGCTTTGCAGCACCATTACCAATATCAAAGCCAATGGGTAGGGATTGGTTAGCGCTGGCATCTTCTGCCGGTCGTTGCCGAGTGCGAGGCGTTGCCGCTTGCGGGGTTTGCGTAGGCATTTTAGGCGTAACTCCTTATCAGTTATAGGTTTTGTGAATTTTTGAAAGCTTTTTAGAAAGCTGGCAAGCTCTGTCAAATCCTGACAAATTCTGACAAATCTAGTGATATCCTAACAAAATTTGTTAGGATTGCAATAGTCTTTCCTAACAAATCCATGGAAAGTTATCTGATCTTTTGTGAGGGCGCTTATTATGTTTGGTAGTTCTGGATCTGAAGAGATGCCCAAAGTTACAGTTACAGCGTTCATTGAGGAGGACATCAAGGAGGGGCTGAAAGCTCTGGCTGATGTGGAGCGCCGTTCTATGTCGCAAATGATCGCTTTGCTGATCGAGCGGGCGGTTAAAGAGGCTAAGGCTAACGGCACAATTCAGGACGAACAAAAGTAAGGGCGATCGCCAATGACTACCCTCATACCTGCGAAATTCAGCGTTGATGCCTATCACAAGATGATTGCGGCAGGGGCATTAGAGGATCAGCGCGTCGAGTTGTTGAACGGAGAACTGATTGAGATGCCGAGTGAGGGCGCTCCCCATGCTGGTTTCAGTAGTGATACAGGGGATTACTTCCGTGAGCTGCTGCAAGGCAAGGCCAAAGTACGGGAGGGGCACCCCATCACCATTCCCCAGAATGACTCAGAGCCTCAACCGGATCTGGCGATCGTTCAGCAGCTTGAGGAGGTTTACGACGAACGTCATCCTCAGCCAAAGGAGATCTACTTACTCATTGAGTTTGCAGACACGAGCTTGGAGAAAGACCTTGACCCGAAAGCTAAACTCTACGCGGCTGCCGAGATTGAGGAGTACTGGGTCGTTGACCTAAGATCTAAGGTTCTCGTCGTCCATCGAACTCCGTCGAATGGCAGGTATGGCTTGGTGCAGGAAATTAACAGCGGATCTATCTCGCCGCTGTCATTCCCCAACATCAAGGTGTCAGTTGAGCGAATCCTTAAGCTTAAGAGGTAGTAACGTAAACATGCAGAAGGCACCCGAAAAACCTATCTCAATCTTGGCCACCTTAGATGGTCTGCCCCCTGTGGAGGTTTGGGAGCAGGCTAAGGGCGATCAGTTTTGGGAGTTAAGGGGAATCCGCGAACACTTTTTGGAGCTAAAGCTGGCATTCCAGGCGTATTTCGCTGGTGAAGAGAACCCCGTCGAGGATCCGAAACAAAAAGCTTTTATCGCTGGGGAACTACAGCATTATCTGAGCTTTTATAACCTCTGTTGGTTTGGCTGGGACGCAATTAAAGCAGAGTCCGCAAAGCTTAACACTGAAAGCTTCCCCAGATCTCCGGGAGAAGCGCTGATGATGCTCCTAGAATTTGACTGTGATGCTATGTGCGAACCGATCTTGGCAGGACACCGCCGGAACGTGAGAGAATCACGAGCAATCCTGACAGGTGGCTTGCCGAATTTGGATAACTCAAATGGACTGGACAAGAAGCGAGTGGCACGTACCCTGGCCTATGCTGCTGAGGTGGAGATCAGAGGGGTTGGGAACGGGCAGTTCACCGAGTTTTGTTTGGAAGCGGTAAAGAAGCGGACGCGTGGAAATCCGCAACTGAAGCGCATCACAAAGTCGTTCCAAGTCAGCCAGAAGCGGAGGTTTGGGGCGATCGCTAAGCTTTTAACAGGAGTCAAAGGGAGGTAAATTTCTGAAACTATTTTGGTTAGAAAATCACCCAAAAATACAGCGAAAACCGCTCTGAAAGAGAGTTATGCTACTGTCGCAATTGCCCCTTGAGTTTTTCGCTTTAGCTTTTTAATCTAAGGAGGTACGAACCGAACGAACAAACAAAAATCAAAAACCTCCGAAGGTTGCAGCCCTCAGAGGTTTTGAAAACAAAACAGTCGTTCTTTAGTTTTTGACCAACCCAGCCCTTCGTAGCAACTCTCTCCGGCCAAAGTTTGAGTTTGCACCAGAAGGGACTGGACTCGCACCCTTGTGGGAGGGTACTTTGTCCTTCAGTTTAAATTCATTAACCGCAATTGACAACTACGTTAAACGCTTTTTCACGCAACCACGCCAGAAAGCCTTTTTATCTCCAAAGTCTAATTTAGCGTCTAATAAATCTCAGAACAAGACTAAAGAATTTAACTCCGATCGTCTTCTCCCCGCTCCAGAAGGGTTTGAGGAAGCTTTTGAGGCAACCTTCTGGCTCAGGGTTGAGGCCATAAAAGTTGAGGATCTGGCCTGGAGAGTTTTAGAGCGTGGGGGGCTTGTACGATGAGCCTCACTCCTATTAGGCATGGGTGCCCAATCTGCGACTCTCATGACAGCCGATGCCGTGAGGTTGATAACGGCGTAATCCTTTGCATGACCCTCACTGAGCAAATTAAGGGTGTTGCTAGGTATCGCTATGTCAGACGCTCAAAGAGCAATGGAACCTGGGGTGTCTGGGCACCGGATAGCAATCAGACCCAGGGCAATGAATGGCGCAATGAGCTGGAGATCCGACGATCGCTCCGGGCGCAGCAGGAAGCACAGCAGCGGGCAGAGTCCATTCCCTCTGGGGAGCGCGATCGCCACTACCAGCGGTTGCTATCCTGCCTAACTCTGAACCCTAAGGATCGAGCCGATCTGCACCGTCGTGGGTTAACCGAGGCCCAAATCAAAGCAGGCGGCTTCGTATCGGTGAAGCAGTGGCAACGCTTACCAGAGGAATTCCCCACCACACTGCCAGGGGTAAACATCGACGGGAGATCGCTCAATGTTTCTGGTGCTGGGTATCTCTGTCCAATCCGTGATGTTGATGGGCTGCTCGTCGGGCTGCAGCTACGGCTCAGGGATGCTGAAAACGGTCGCTATCGGTGGCTAACGAGCGTTACTAAAAAACGGCCTAATGGGCAGCCCCCCAATCTCCCTAACGGCGAATTACCACTTGCAGTTTTCAGGCCAGAGCAGTTTCAGCCTGAAGCGATCGCCTTGGTTGAGGGAACCGGTGCAAAGCCATTCATTACCTCCTTGCGCCGCTCCATCATCACCATCGGAGCTGCGGGTGGGCAATTTCCCTCTAGCCCCCAGACTTTGCAGACCACTCTTGAGAAGCTGACGGCAGAGCTAGGAATTAACCGGATCGAGTTCTACCCCGATGCGGGCTCTCTTCAGAACCCCAATGTCCTCAGGCAGTATCAGGCAACTTGGGAACTAGTGACAGGTTGGGGCTACTCCGTCCACATCGCATGGTGGGGGCAACTGGAGAAAAGCTCCTTTGACATCGATGAGCTGAAGGAACTGGATCATCTCCAATTCATTACCCCTGCTGCATTTCTCGCTATGGCACCGGAGGGAACAGCCGCCGCCCTGATAACACAACAGGGACCAGAGCAAGCGCGCGATCGCTACCGAGCGGAAACTGACCGCATCATGGCGGAGTTTAATAGCCTGCGGGTTCAGCCAACCATCACAGAGTATGGTCGCTACATTCCATCGGGACTGCTGCAACTGCCAACAACAGCAGGCAGCATCCTAATTGATGGACCAATGGGGACAGGAAAAACCTCGACGGGACTGAAGGAACTAGTTCAACAGCACCGGCGCAGGTATCCCAAAGCATTCCGATGCTTGCTGACCCCTAGAAATGCTTTAGGGCGTCAGTCTGCTGCTGTACTGGGACTCCCACATCACACCGAATTTAAGGGGTTTGGGCAGTGCCCCAGCGAGGTCACCTTATGCCCAGAATCGGGTTGGCGTTTTCCCACCAACCGTCTCCCAGACGGGCCACCGCTGATTCTCATTGATGAAGTGAGTCAACTACTTCACCAGGTTCTAGAGGGTAAAACCTCGAAGCAGAACCATGCTCTGATCTTGACCTGGATGCGATCGCTGTTCCGGTGGGTGCGTGAGCAGGGTGGCTGGATCGTACTTTCAGAAGACGGCATCACCAATCTGGAACTTGACCTGATATCAGAAGCTTCTGGGCTTCCGGTTGTTGAGTTTCTGAAGTTTGAGCGCACCGATACCAAGGCCAGAGACATTCTGCTGTTTGATTCCCCATCAATGACCTGGCTAGAAATCAAACGGCGGCTTGCCTGCGGTGAGAACCTGATCCTTGGTTCTGACTCGGCGAAGTGGCTGCATGAAACCCGAGAGATGGCGATTGCCATCGGCATGGATCCGGAGGATATCTGGCTCATTGACAGCGAGACATCATCGGAGGATTGGGCACAGCAATTGAGCACCGACCCGGACGGGTGGATCTTGCGCCACCGGCCTCGCATCCTGGGTTACTCGCCCACCTTCCAGCAAGGCATTAGCATTGCAGATCCATCTGGCCACTTCCAGGCAATGGGTCTGCATTTGGTTCATTTAGATTGGCGATCGGCCAAGCAAATGCCAGAGCGCCTTCGGTCAGACGTACCCCGGTTTGGCTACGTGAAAGAGCGCGGTACAAACACCGATGAGTTCTTCAGCAGTTGCCGACCAGACGCTATTATGCGGGATTTTTACCGCAACGCCGAGGGCGTTAAGAAGCTAACTCAGTTTGCAGAGTATGTTCAATCAAAGTCTGTAACTGATGCTGACGGTAACCCTCTAGACCTGATTGCAAAGCTCAATGAACTGCAAGCATCACAGGATGAACCTGATTCAGTTTTTGGGTTTTGGCTTCGCCACTATGCTCGCTACCGGGCCAGGGCAACTTATAACCGCCTTGGCCTGCGAGAAAGCTTGATCGATCTATGGCGAGCGCGTGGTCACAACGTTCAGTTGATTGAGGGCAGAGCACCTGAGGAGACGAAGGAGCGTAAACGGATTCAGGAAGGGCTGGAACAGGCAGAGGCTTCGACCTTTGCCCAACTGGATACCGGTGAGCTGAGTGTTTCCGATGCCCGTTCAATTTTGGAGGATATTGAGGCCACCAAGGAGCAGCGGGAGCTGGCTCATAAGCGGCTACTGCAGGACAAGTTGCCGGGAGTGAATCTAGATAACCCTGAGTTTGTGCTGAAGGTCATTGTTCAGGACAGTGGGCGATTTCTTAAGACAGCAGAACTGCTCTGGATGTCACGCAACCCCAGGGCTGCTGAATGGCTCGATCGATGGACGTGGATCAATGAGTTTACCCAGGCCGCAAAGCGTGATCAGTTTGTTAGCTACGCTCGGCTGTCGTGGCGCTCAGGCCAGGCCAAATTACTCAATGAATGTCCGTTGCAGCCTTTTATTGATGGTCGAATTCTCCAGTGGGACAACAACACTCCCGAGGCGATCGCCGTTCACAGATGGGCGCTGATGAGAAAACATCAGCTTCGTAGATACCTGAGATTGAATGTTTCAGAAACACATACCCCCGTCACCACGGTTAACAAGCTACTGCGGTATCTGAAATTTGAAGTTCAACACGTTGGATGGAAGGGGAGCCGAGAGGAGCGGGAACGACAGTACAACATCAGTAACCTTCAAGACTTCGATAGGGAAACTATCATAAAGGCGCTAGAAGAACGATTTATCAAGCGTTTGCAGGATAAGGAGGGCACATCCGAGCCATCTGAATCTATCCCCGTGATCGCAACTCGCATAGATAATCTACCCCTTACGAGTTGCGATCACCGACCTCAACCCGACTGGTCGATCTGTCCCCCAGAGTGGGTTGAGGATTTCAAAAAAGCATGGTCAGTGGCTATCACTGCTGAAGAAAGGGTCCAGGTCATTGCTGATGTGGAGTCATTTAGGGAGGCGATCGCATGATGTGGCCTCCCCTAGAACTGGGCGATCGCACCCTCTCACGCCTTTGGGCATTGGCACCATTGAACGAATTCCCTATCCAGGTGAAGCGGTAGTGCGTGGTGATGACTGGCGATTCTATGGCACCTTTCCCCTAAAACAACTTACGCCGTTGGTGAGAGGTACGATCGCAGCATGAGCCCTTAAACCCTTCTCTAGAACCAAGCCCCTAGGATCGGAACTGCCTGGGACTAGCACAATAATTATGCTCTCCCCCATGACTAGAAAGTTCCTTCTACGTGATCACAAAGACGAAATTCAATCATCTCTGGTTTTGCATGCAACTGGATCCAAGCGATGGGGAAATAGGATTCAGTCGATCTGTTGGTTGCACTGCAGGCGATGCATTCAGTTTTGGGCCGTTTATGGCAAGACAGCACAATAATTGTGCTGGTACGAGACTTTTCCTGATTGGGGAGGTTGAGGTATGGCTGTACATCAAAGTGCCTGTATTGGGTCAATCTGGCTTCCATTGATCAGTCATGTTATGTGGTAAACCCCTTGTAGGCCAGTTAGTTTGAAGGATCATTAATCAGTTGCGTTGATCCGTTTCTTCGGGACTGAGCAGTATAAGGAGCCAGAATGGCTAAAAAACCAAAGTTGGATGAATTCACCATTGGCCGTATGCGACAGGCCTATTTGGCCAATCTCGGTCTCAAGAAAACGGCTCTTAGAAATGAGATTTCCAAGAAATTTCAGTGCAGCATTCCTACAGTAATTCGTTATGCCAAGGAGGGGGGATGGGAAGAACTCCGGCAGGCTGCGATCGCATGTCGCCATAAAGAAACGATCCCTCATTCTGTCGCATCTCCTCCGCCTCCACCTCGTTATGGGGGCACAGTGGCTGGGCAGGGAATAGACGTAGACGTAGAGGCTTTGTTAGTACAGGGGATAGTAAGTTTGTTTACCGATGGCATGGTGAGTCCGATTAAATCTCGGGAAGCTGCGCTCGCCACGGCTTTAAAGCTCATTCAGGAATACCGGCGGTATCATCCGCTTACCATCGATGAGCTCATTGATGCTGCCCTGTCTATACCAGGGTTCAGTCCAACTGCTCTCGCTCGGCGTCTCAGGGAGCGGATTGAGCAATCTAGTTAGGGCGATCGCGTTTCCCTAGAAACACTTAACGCTTATCTAATATGGGTTAAGTGCGTTCAGCCCGATTATGGGAGCAATTGTTGGTTGCGTTTGCGACTGCTTCAGTAATGCCAGCTTAATCTGGATTGGTAGCGACCGAGGAGTGGAACAGAACCCAATAATTGGGCTATGCCCATCTGAGTGGGTCGCTACTAGGAGTGGGAGAGAGCCCAATCATTGGGCTAGCCCTCGTCTCCCAGAGCATAGAGAATTTTCAATGATTTTGAGCCGTTCCTGCTGATCAGTCCCCCTGATCAGTCTGATCACCTACCTCAAATCCTTTCAGCTCAAGGCTTTAGACGAAAGCTGATCAGAAGCAGTTGATCAGTTTTTGCTGATCAGCCTCTTCTGATCAGCTTTTTGTGCTCAGAAATCGCCCCTGCACAAGGAAACTCTAGAAAAAGGACCACGTTTTGCTAAAAAAACTAGGACAACAAAGGTAGCTGAAGCGGGTATCAAAAGCCCATGAACGCGTTAGCTATTTTCTCTTTGGCTTATGAATACGAAATTGCGCCCTTTAAGGGCATAGTCCAGGTAATTTTACTATCCTAGAAAACAAATTGTGGCCCCTCCCGCTATAAGCGAGTTGCATAGGCGATCGCGTTTCTCTAGAAATAGTAAATAACGCTTATCCGATATAGGTAAAGTGCGTTTAGCCCAATGATTGAAGCGACCGTTCTCGCTATAGAACCCATTTGACATCTTTACAATCTCAAATTAAGGTACTGAAATCCCTTGAACCAAGGTACCATGCCATATTCCAGCAGCCTCACTGATGAAGAATGGAACATCCTCG
>NZ_JAMPLB010000122.1:0-9993 GCF_039962325.1 Leptolyngbya sp. PL-A3 | reverse complement strand
GGCTTTGATACGATTGGGTCATTGTTGTTTCCTCCTACGGAGTTGGCTCATCAAGCCACCGTAGGAGTTACTTTACTGCCGCAACGCTCAAAACTCTTCGAGTCACACTGGTCAAACCAGTGGCTTACCTCAGTTGTTTAGTTATTAGCAGAATGCTGATGTGTTGTATCTATGCTGTACATTATTTAACTTCCCGCGCATAGCAGAGGTGCGCCCCGCAGTTGGCCTGCTGAGTTAAGGGCTGTCCTGCTCAGTTCGGGGCAGGCGCACCGTTGTTCCTCAGAGAATCGCTCCCCACCCCCGCTAACGCCGCCCCCGAGTGGGGCTGGTGTGGGATGCCTAGGTGTTGCAGCCGCAGTGAAAACGTTTACAGTTCAACGGTCATGCCCATGTAAACTTACCTCTATCTAAATTCTGCGAAACATTTGGGTTTTGCTAGTTGGGTAGGAAGGGGGGGGGGGAAAGAGGCGGATGATGCCTTTAGACGGTGGGCAGAAGTTAGAGGGAAAGAGGGAAAAGATCCCGGAACCCACCACATTGGACGGTGATGGACTTGATGCGGAAGCTAATGCTGGATGACGGGAGGCGATCGTACGGAACCACGGAAACTGAAGCGATTGCCCTACCGCTTCACGGCAGTCCCGCAGCAGTAGTTATGCAGTGACGATGCAATACTCCGTTGTGGTACTGAAAATGTTTGCAGTGCTAACGGTTTGGCTGAAACTTCCGTACTTCAGGCTAGACTAAGAAACTAAAACTGACACATGTACCAATTGGCTGCTGTTGCTCTTATTCATCAACTCCTAGCTTCCTCGCATCGTGATTGGAATCTCACGCCATAAGCTTTCTCCCTTATAAATACGAATTGCCTCAATTGGAATTCGTATCTGAATTGCAATCTCTTCAACAACGGGCCACGGATCATTATCAGAGCGAAGAGTAATATGGGTTATATCTCTGCCCCCGTGAACATAAGTTATCTGAAGCCGCTGTGGATCCTCATCTGCTCCGGTCTGACTTGTTGAAGCTGCACAAAAGGAACCTCCAAGCCGACGAGGCACTTCGTCACACTCCACCCAGATTGGAGAAATCTTCCCAATTTTTTTGTAAGCTTCCTTAATTCCTTTACGCAGTATACGAATGGTATCCTCAGCCAAGTTAACGTCTGGGAAAAGGTCGGAAGTCTCTAAATCCCTATGAACGAACTTGTTGCGCTTCTGTTGTATTTGCCTCACCTCAGACCAAGGAGGTGCTGCCCAAAACACATCCTTTTTGATGCCCGGAGCGATAAATTTTGGCAGATTAGTGGGCAAATCTCTCGATAATTCTGAGGAGGATGTTGCGTCTACCATGGCCCGTTCAAATGCCATCCATGCTGTTACAACAGTCCATCGAATGTATGAGCCGATATCCCATGCGATCTGTTGGATTTCAGCCTCATAACGTGAAATCAAAATCTCGGCTAACTCATGCTTCTTAACCTCCAGGATACTATCTTGAATTTGTTGCTTTTGCGTTGAAAGATTTCGTGTCTGCTCTCGTGCAAATAATGCATCCGACCAGAGATGTGAGAATTGTGAATCCACTGCCCTCTTTTGAATTGCCTTGAGTGCAGCCACTTCTGTATTAGTGTGCATATTGACCTTATTTGTTTGTTTATCGATGCTTTTGAGAAGTGCAAAAGCTGTTGTCTAATTGTAGCTACCGCTCCCCAAACTCCCGCATCCGCCCCCTTGGAGCCTTCGATCACAGCCATGGCTCTGCTGGTTTACCCTGACTTTTGGCTAGAGGTGGCTCTGGCTCGGCAAGGCTGGCCGTTACTACGAACACACACTGTCCATCAATGGTTTAAAGGTTTTTACGGCTGCGCTCTAGCCCAGTGGCCTGTATTCCTGATAGCGTTTATCCCTCCGCTGTCGGGCTGTCTCTGCGTCTTCCCAGGTGCTTTCGATAAGGACTTCCTGAATCATTGGCTTTTGTTCATCGAGGGGAAACTAATACAACCGCAGAGGGGCGATCGCGCTCCCTATAGTGCTAACAGTGTGGCCTAAGTGCAAGGGGTTGGCTCTCTGCGCGGCTACCTTACAACACGACCGCGATCGCGCTTGCTGTCCCGTCTCTAAGTCAGCAGCGCAACGGAACTGTAAACGTTTGCAGTTTAACAACTCAGCTTATACGAACTGATGCGGGGCTGTGCCCCTCTGGGGGCTTTAACGCCGCCCCCATACCCTAGCGATGCCGCCCCGCATGGCCGAGGGCGGCGCGGGGGAGAAGGCTTTCCCCCCGTGCCCCCCTTCGGCGCAACAACGGGGTTTGCCAGGATAGCACAGGGGACAAAACCGTGGGCACCGCTCCCTAAATGGGTGTGATCCAGCCCACGGTTTTGCCCCCTGTGCTTTGTAAACCCCCGTCGTTTTTGCGCTTTGGGGTTTCTCTCATGCTTTACAGTCTCTTCTTATCTCGTTTGGCGGCTGAGTGCGAGGCTGACCGTCTTCACGGCTTGGGCTGCGGTTGGTTCGCGGTGCGGCCTGTGCGTCAGCGTGCGTCTGGTCGCGTGCGTCGGCTCGGTCGCGCTGGGTGTGCGGTGCGGTGGGTGTTGGTGTTGTGGTTCTAGTGCGGTGCTGTTTTGCCGGGGCTTCGGCCCCGGCTTTTTTATATTGTGCGGAACGGAGAACTGCTCCCGCCGCATCGCCGCACAGCAGACGGCAACGAACTCGTTGCGGAATCCGATGCACGACGAGGGAAGGCGATCGCTGAAACGGGTGAGAGGGCGGTAAATAGTAGCGTTAGCCGCGATTTTACACTCGTGCTCCTCGGATGAGGCGGAGAACTACGAGCAGCACGACAGCACCGACAAAAGCCACAAAGATAGTGCCAGCCAGGCCTGCAAAAGGAGTTGCAAGCCCCAGTTGAGCAAAAAGCCAACCGCCCACAAAAGCCCCGACAATGCCGACTACAATATCGCCAAGAATGCCGTATCCAATGCCCCCAGCGACAAAACTAGACAGAATGCCTGCAATCAGTCCAACAATAAGCCAGGTGAGCAAATCCATAAGGCACTCCTGCTAAGCGTCAGTCAATTTTTACTCATAGCCTAAGTGAATATAGAGACTCGTTGCTCGGCTTCTTTGCACTCAGCAATCAATCGTTGCAGGTTTTTCCAGCGCTGCGGTTCTACGGCTGATTGCCGGAGCTGTGGCGGGAGGTCTGGACGTGATAGGAGCCGTCATGCGGCGGGAACAATATTGATGAGGCTGGGCTATCTGAGCGGCTACTCTTCGGCGTATCAGATGTAAGGGTGGTAGGCTCCAGCGCAGACGCAGCAAGAGATTTCAGCACCGCAATCAGGGCTTCAGCCTTGTGGCTGTCAAAATAGTGTAAGTTTAGCGAAATAGAGATAACAGACGTTATCTCTATCTGAAATTGGTGAAACTTGGAAGAATGGGTGGGTTGAGTCCTGGAGGCATGGGGGGAATAGTACCTGAGGTGATTGTGGTGCCGATCAATGGGCGAGCGAAATTAGAGGGGTGGTGGTGAGGGAGGATCGCCACATTGCCTTATCCATTGCGATCGCTCTCACACGAAACCCCTCCTTGTACGGGAAGGGCAGTGATCGACGGAACGCTTGTAAGCGGATTTTACCAAGTGTCCGCCAAAGCTCTCAGGGTGATCGCTGTTAGGCCTTGATTGCCTTTGGACTAACTAATCTGCTATTCCCTTATTGTGGTGCAATCCGAAAGAAAACAATGGGAATCCGGTTAATAGGCTGACCTGTTTGCAAGTCAAGCAGGGTTTCTGTTAAGGCTTGAGTTGAAGGATCAAATGTGTAGCGCACTCCAAAGCCGCGATCGCCGGATTCTGCTGTTTCTCCAGCCTGGCAGTCCAGATTTCAAGTGCCTTCTAAAGACTCTTGCTCCACACTCAATTGAGCCAAAACAGTGGCAGGATCTCCATAACCGCAAGGGCCATGCCAAGTATCGCGACCCACCACTCTAAATCCAGATTCTGTCGGCAGGATTGAGCGAATGGAACACCCTCCGTCCACTTCATCATCTCCCCTGCCATAAGCCAACGTAGGGGGCTTCCTGAGCTAGTAGCGGGGCTGCATAAGATAAGGCAGTAGCGGCGCTCGCGGTATCCAGTACACCTTTTATGGCCTCTCTCAACAGATGCTTCACTTTCCAAATCTCCGATTTTGTAATTTAAAAAGAATAAGTCACGCAACTGTTCCTATGAGAGTATTGCTGAACACATTGCGTCGTAGGGTTAATGGCTACAAATTTTCTCTGAGAGGTGATATAGGTCACATTGCTACGTGACGACGTTCACCTATTTCCAGCATTATGAATCACCAGCCTGAGCGGGCAAATCTAGGACTATAAATTCATCGGCAGCAGGCCGAACAAATAAGCCCTACTCGCTTCAAGGATCCCCCTCATGCTTACGATTACTTCCCCTCAAGCACAGCAAGATTACTTCTCCCCCGATGCAGCCCCTCAACTCACGGCTACAAACTCTTTTCGCCAGCCTCAACGTAACGGTTTGACCGCTCGATGGGTGCAGGTGAACGGTAAGCTTCAGTGCCAATGGGATATGCAGTAATTCCAGTTCCTAGTTTCGGCTCCTGAAAATCGTACTGCTCCGCACTCAAAGAAAAAACACGCCAGGGGTTAGCCTCTGGCTTTTTGGTTGGCAGGGGCGATGGGGTGTCGCCTGTGCTAGCCATTTCTGATTTGAGGGGGTAGTTTAATTTGTCCGAAAGGGCACGCTCGATGATCTGAGTTAATAAAATCCCCTTGAGGAGAAGCTACCTCTAAGGCCTCCCTTTTTTCCTTTTTTCGTCATGTTTATTATGAAAATGTTTTAGTTCATTCCAGTGGTCTTTAATCTGCTGATAAGCCTCCTCAGAACTCATCTCGCCGACTTGTGCCTGGGTGCAAATATTCATAACTATATGGGCAAATTCTTGAAGCCTATATTCTGGCTTTGAGGAAATACCCTCTCCTTGTGTATCTAGAGATACCTTAATTTCTTCTGTATCTATCTGATGATTAACATTCCTTGCGCCTTCATATGAAGTACTGGGGTTTACCATGTAGTGAACTCCTTGATTTTTATAGCCTGTGTTAATGCTTTCAGTCTAAATGAAAAATACTGTCTAAGGACTGTTTTAACTTCTATCAATTTTAGATAGAATTCCTACTTCTGAAAGCAGGGCGCAGAGCGGTCAAATTTTCTATGGTTACCTTAAAGAATGATAAAACTTTGCAACAAATTCAGCATCCTGATGCTTTAGGCGAATGGGCCTATGAGGTAATTCAGAAACAGTACCATCATGTTATCAAGCAAGAGAAAAAAGTTCTTGTAGATCAAAATCCTGAGCCATTGCATCAGATGCGAGTTGGTACTCGCCGTCTTCGAACTGCTCTACAAGTCTTTGAATCAGCAGTTTCGCTACCTAAAACTGCGAGTGAAAAACGACTCAGAGACTTAGCAAGAGTTTTGGGAGAGGTGAGAGATTTAGATGTCCAATTGGCGAGTTTGCAGGAGGACTACCGTCCCCACTTAGGCAAGCGTGAACAAAAATATCTTGATCAAGTAATTGACGCACTTTATAGAAGAAGGAAAAAATCCTTCAACAGCATGAAAGAAGTGCTGACTCAGCCCTCCTATAAAGTATTGAAAACTACCTATACCAAATGGCTCGAGCATCCTCAGTACACAGCGATCGCTCAGATTCCCTTACAGGTTGTCCTGCCTGATTTATTGAGTCCGTTACTTTCACATTTATTACTGCATCCAGCGTGGTTAATTTCGACTGAGCAGGCATTGCATGAAAATAGCGTGATGTTACATGATTTGAGAAAAGCCTGTAAGCATGCCCGCTATCAGGCAGAATTTTTTACCTCACAGTATGGGGAGGACTTCAGGGACTGGATTGAAGATGTCAAGCAACTGCAAGCTCAGTTAGGCACGTTTCAAGACATCCAAGTTCTACTTGATCTGTTAACGCATGAGTTAGGGAAAAAAATTCATTTCCCCGATTTACAGGCACTGGTTACCCAAAGGCAGATGGAGGCTCTATCTAATTGGGAAGGAATACGGTTAAAGTATTTGAAACCTAATTTCCGCAATCACCTGTATCAAATGATACTAACCCCATAAAATCAGTTCACGAATTGAATAAATTTGCCGATTTAAAGAAACTTATGTTATATCAGATCTGTCCTATATAGGGATGATTAAAACCTTTTCCACGTACTGGAGTAGTGAGATTGAGTAGGCTAAATTCTTGTGAACAGGAGCACTTAGCCAACCTCATTCCGCCTATATTCCTGTATAAGTTTATATTCTGCTATTAAGGGTAATTTTCACTAATCCAAAAATTCAAATAGTTTTTATTTTACCCACAGTAAAGTCACAAGTGATACGGGTTCTTCATTGATTTAACGCCCCTACTCTTTCAGCAAGTTCAAGAACAGTTTCCACTATTTCGTCTGGCACCTCTGGCAGAGTGAGAAATCGGCTAAAGCCAGATTTTATGGCAATCTTTTTAATTACTGTCTCTGTGTAAAAGTTTTTTGTTGTCGCAATTGCAATAGCCGGAATCTGGCTGATATTGTTTTCAGGTGTAGCCCGAACTTGTTGAATTACCTCTCGTTCCCTAAAAGCTGGAAGTTGAATATCGTAGATAAGAATGTTTACAGGTTGCTCCAGTAGAAAATTCACAACATTGTCTGCCGAACATAATTGGAAAACTTCTGCTTCCGTCGCTTCAAAAATTAGAAACAGAAGGTTTGCGATCTGCGGATCGTGTTCAACAAGCAGGATCTTTAAGCCTTTAAGACTGGATGCGAAATCAAACTGCTGAGGCATACAAAAAACCCTGGGGCTATTAATTCAATAATTCTTGTTGTACGGGTGTTTGAAGCGTTGCCCTCCTGAGATGCAATTAGAACTAAACCGAATCCCAAAACGATGTAGTTTCGTTATCAGTAAAGGTCATTGAGGTGGATGGCAAGAAAATCTAGTACAGGTTAACTAGATTCAATCACTTACCCTGTAAAACTTTCAGCCTACTTGCATCTCATCACTGAGTCGCTTCAAACACCCTTAGTTAGACAGCTCTAGTTTTCTGGTAGAGCTAATCGCCTGATCAATCAGCTTTTACTTCTTTTTGTTTTTCTTATTGTCCTTCTTTTCACTTTTTTTCTTATTCTTTTTGCCCAATTTATTATCTGGGTGTGCTTTGTCAATTACGGCTTGAGCCGCACCTGTCACTCCTTCGCCAGTGGTAATCACTAAACGTTTAGCTTCTCCGCTGGCGCTGCTGATACGATCAGACGCATTTTCAACAATGTTCCCAACAGCATCTAGGGTATTGTCTCCAGCATTCCCAATTGCAGCCGCTGTATTGGAGATTGGAGTAGCAATCGCAGTTCCTACATCGTCAACTTTCTCAAGTAGGGCATCAATTGCGGAGTGATCCGACGATTTTTTCTTCTTTCCGTCCTTCTTCTTGTCACCCATGATATTGTTCCCTTAGCTTGAGATATCTGCGAGTTTTTCAGCATATCGTTTCTTATGAAGAGAGTTCCTCTATTAGAAGTACCAAAAAAGTGTAAGCTCCTAAATCAATAGGGAGAATCTATAGCGTTACTCCCATCTAACAAGGGTGGCAAAATCTGCTACCACACTCCCTTCTGAAGATGGAAGTAAATCTTGAGTAAAAGTTAAAAACTTAAAGCATTAGTCAGCAAATTATGCCATTCTTTATCAGGAATCATGACATCTCAACCTTCCAGCAATTCCAATCCTCCGTTTAAGACTCCTGATCCTAAAAAATTACAATCTGAAGACAGTAAAATTGCTGTTCAAGAAACCTTGGCTCAAGAAGGTACAGACACAAATGTTGTTGATGAGGTTGATGAAGACAACATTTTGGATAATAGTCTTGACCTGCCGGGCTTTGGATACAAAAGTCCTCCACCCCCAGCAGACTGAGTTAATTGGGGCCTAATGGAATTACGTTAATACTCAGTGAAGCAGTCACCCATCCCCAATTTGCCTGCATGCTATCCTTCACCAGCTTTACGCTTTGATTGCGTTTCAGGTTGGCAAAGAGTTCGTCATCGGGCATCTTTCAGGTTGTGATGTCCTCACCCTCGACGGTGTGGAACTCTCCTACTGGGCGATCGCCCCTCACCTCAAAAGCCCTCAAACCACTCTGGCTAAGTCTTGAGAAGAAATTCCCACTACCACCTGTCGGTCTGCAGTTGAGCAAACCGTTGAGTACGTAACTGGATTTACAGCAGTAACAATCAAAACCCTCTTGCCATAATCCCATGCCACTTTAGGGTCCTTTCCGACATAACGGACCCTATCTCCCTGTTGCAAATTCATAGGGAACTACACAACTCATCCAGAAACTTATCTTCATTGTTATCAAACAGTGAAGCATTCACCCTAAGAAATAAAGGAAGAGTTAATTATCGTTGCCGAAGTATGAAGCTAAGAGCAATCGCCTATTTCTACTATGGAGTAATTGAAGGGGTGCGATATAGAAAGTCGAGTGTTGAGGATGGAAGTTGATCCTCCCAAGTAAGCAGAGAGCCGCCTTTTCCAGTGGACCCTGTCCCCCTATCGAATGACAGCCATCTTCACAGGGATGATAGCGACTCCTGCTTTAGAAAAAGCAATCGCATAGTGTTCTCTACACGTACTAAATGCTGAAAGCTTTATCGACGCTGACTTTGAGTTCCAACTACTGCTGTCGCGACAAGAAGAAATCGGTGGAGTAACAGGCGCTGCACTTGTTGTTACTCGCTAATGTCACTGTCGCCTGAGACGGTATTCTATTTAACCTTGCTTATTGTCTCTTATAGAGGAGAATACCAATTGAATTAATCACGCATTGCTCTCACCTGCCTACCAGGGAGGGCTTTTTGTTTGCTGTTCTAGATGTGTCAGTGTGAGTGGAGGTAATAGCCACCAACTTCATCCTTTGGTGGCGCGAATAACTTTACCTTTACTTCTTGGGAAAAGCTTCAATCCCCTGATAACTATAAGAGACGGTTGTGTGTTGCGCGGTTTGTTATGGGTTTGCAACGAGGAGACGCGGTGCGCTACGTCGGTGGTGACCCTAGAATAGCTTGGGATTATGGAAGGAGCTTATTGACGGTGGTTGCAGTGAGTGCGCGAACTGGCTCAGTTGTTTGTATTGACTCAGAACAACGCCTGCTTGTAGGAGTTTCTTGCAAGGATTTAGCTAAGGTACCAGGCAGGGAAATGCCTTAAGAGGGGTATAAGAGGATGGCGATCGCACGGCTTGAATGGGGCCTAAACATTGGAGAAGTCCTCCTTACTCGACTACAAAGGCATAGCTGTGCTGTTCGCAACTATTCAGCATCTTGCTGTACTGGATCAACTTATACCAGGGAGTAGAACATCCCAAAAAATCATCCATTTTCTGCTCTAAATTGAGAACGATGGGCGGAGATGGTCAAAGCTAGAATGGAAAATGCTCTTGGCTCTGCTTCTATGGTTTTTAAGCGTCAAGAATTTACTTAAATATTAATCACTATAAGCAGTTGTATTCTGAAACGATTTTAAGTCTACAACTTTAGTATTAGTAATGTAGGAGATGACCGTCCTGCGATGGATAAATCTACTTTTAATTCATCAAATTTTCATTGCTGTAGACAGATATTGTTAGCCTTTACGCATTCTTAACGGTTTAGTGGGGGTGTTCCTTAACCTGGTGAATTGAACCTTGTACGTGTCGGGCATTGACCTAACCGAATTATTCGTCTCCGCCACAACTCGCCTGAAGATTTGCAGTTTTCTAATTAACTAAACAACTGAGGTAAGCCACTGGTTTGACCAGTGTGACTCGAAGAGTTTTGAGCGTTGCGGCAGTAAAGTAACTCCTACGGTGGCTTGATGAGCCAACTCCGTAGGAGGAAACAACAATGACCCAATCGTATCAAAGCC
>NZ_JAMPLB010000121.1:0-10098 GCF_039962325.1 Leptolyngbya sp. PL-A3 | reverse complement strand
ATAAGGTATCGATGACAACGACCAAACTGTTGAGGAGCCGGATGAATTGAAACAATTCACGTCCGGTTTTGAAGACCAGCGGGGCTGGTGACAGCCTCGCTGAGTTTAATTAGCAATCAAGTCCGATTATTGAACTGTGGAAGAATGAATTTCTAGGTGTTGAACTTGAGAAAGGTGTTTACGGTTCACCATCCTTACCTATCACCAAAAAACTTGGCAACCCAAGGCAGCTTTGAAAGCCTACTTAGATACCTGGGGGCATAATGTATCTTGAAGCAGCAAAAGCACGGTTCCAAGAACTTGAGCAGCTTAATAAAGATATCTATAAAAATCGGCCCTGTTCGCTGGAGGAAGTTGAACTTTTAGAGAACGATTTGAAGTTAAAGCTGCCTGATGCATACCGAGAATTTCTTTTATGGTGTGGAAACCGTTGTGGATTCCTTGATTCGGATAGGTATTTCTGGAGTGATGTAAAGGACTCCCACCGTGAATGGTTTGAGGAAGCAATGGAAGAATATAACCTGCCGATGACCCTGATATCCTTAGATGCCATCATCTTTTTCGCAGCTCATGGGGGATACATTTATGCATTTATTCGTGCTTCTGAAGGAGATAATCCTCCTGTTCACGAGCTTCGGAATGGTCAATTGATTTGGAATCATGCTGACAGCATTGAGCAATTCTGTCTTGAGAGAATCGAAACTGCATTGAGGCTCGCAAAAGGTCGTTAACGATTCACAGATGCTATTTTATGAGCAACTCCATAGACTTTCAGCAAGAGTTCGACAAAGTGAGGCGATACTTATAGCAACCAGGAGCTGCAGCCGAGGATTAGTAGCGCAGAGCGCATTTTGCTTAAGGATGCTATTACAGAGCGCTTTATCTCAGTGTATATTCCATCTATCAATATTCTGCTACTTGCGTATCAAAGATAATTGCTAACAATCCGCTTGCACACCGACCGTTGGTAAATTATTTGTTGAGTCCGAGGGGTTACTAGCGGCGGGTGAAGCGGGGCGTTAGACAGCGGCGGCGAACTGGCACTTAATTGTCCCTTATGATGAGCAGGCGACCGAGTGGTGTCGGGGACTCGTTTACCATTCGCGGGGACTTGGTGTTAGAGTTACATTTACTTCGCCGACTCGTGGAGCGCGTTGGGCAGATGTGGGTGTACTCTGACAGCGGCTCGCTAGCGATCGTAGTCGATCCGACTATTGACCCAGAAGCGGTCGCAGCAGCGTGGATTCGCGCCGAGTCTGCCGACGATAGTTGGACAGAGTTCCTGGGAAAACTATCAGATGCCTAATAAATAGTTAGGAGACCGAGACAAACTGATGGCAATGGAAGTCTCTCACATCTGGATTGGCGTGTTCGCATCCAGCGCTTTTGAAGACTATTTTATGGAGCATTATGGAGATGATGAAGCTCCGATCAATCGTTTCGCTGAAGAACAGGGAGAGGTGTTTTACGACCACGACTGGATTGAGATTAGCTATCTTGACGATTCCGAAGCATCGGATATTCGATCGTTTGTTGCTGAGCATTCATACTCGGAAAACTATCTTGACGCGGTTTGTGAACGTGCTGTAGCACTCAGAGTTGACAGAATAAATGTCTTTGTGATTGCAGACAAAAACGAGTTCGACAATCCGCGCTCAGTCACCGGAACAAATTACCGGCTAGAATACCTTGGGGAATTCAACTGTTTTACTTAATCAGGCGGCAATCGCCCCAAGATGCCTAACAATTCCCATGCACACCGACCGTCGAAAATGATTGGTTATGATGCAAGCACTGTCTGCGGCGGGTGATGGGAACCGTTAGCCCTCTAGTCCTCGGTTGGGACTGTGCATCAAGCTTATCCGTTAGCGGCAAAGCAATTGCGTTCAGATCTATCAGGGGTAGCTGCTTGGGTAATTGCAGAGCAAATAGAGGTAACAAAGCTTGCCCTTGGTAGTATGTACAGGTGTGCATACTATAATTGAGATGGCTTATCAATGGAATAGGGACAAAGCAATAGCCAATCTTCGCAAGCATGGTATTGACTTCGCTGATGCAGTATCCGTTTTCTCCGACGATCTGGCAATTACGATTCCAGATGAGCGGTTTGATGAGGAACGGTTTGTCACGATCGGGGTTGATGCCTTTGCACGAGTTTTGGTGGTTGTATACACGATGCGGGACGATGAGATCCGGATCATCTCTGCCCGCAAAGCAACCCGACAAGAACGGCAGCAGTATGAGGAGGGATGAGTATGGAAGCTGAATATGATTTTAGTCAGGGTAAACGAGGGGCAATCGACCCAACGCCACCTGGAAAAACTCGCATCACAATTCGCTTAGATGACGAGGTTTTGGAATGGTTTCGTGAACAAGTTCACAGTGCAGGCGGAGGCAATTATCAAACGATGATTAACGAAGCCTTGCGTCAGCATATTCAGCAGAACCGAGAACCTTTAGAGGAAACATTACGTAGAGTTGTTCGTGAAGAGCTTGAACGTATTGAGCGATGAGGTACTTGCTGAGGGCTAACCAGTCGCTGCACCGGAACATCGAAAGTTGTCGGTTAGTTTCACAAGTTATCTGTGTCCGGTGAGCTTGGTCGTTATGCGGCTTAGTATGCTTTAGAGGCAGGGCGATTACTACAGAAAAGGTTTCAAGTTGCGATTTCTAGCTTGGGTAATTATTTGCGTAGCAAGTATAGCAATTATAAAAAACGTATCTATAACGTGAGTCAAGAGAGACAGCCCGATCGTAGCTCTGTCGGGCTTCGGTATATTGCTGTAGGTCAACTAGAGCTAATCCTCGTTGGTACCAGAATTCGCCACAGTCTGGCTCCAGGGCAATTGCCTGGTTGTAAGCCTCAATTGCTAGATGCAACTGCCGCTGTTGAACCAGAATCTCTGCTTTCCGATACCAAGAGTCAGCAGATGGCTCTAGCTGGATTGCTCGATCAAAAGCCTCAACAGCTTTGTCTAAGCAATTAAGGCGTGCCAAGCAATTTCCATAATTATGCCAAGCTTCCCAGTTATCAGGTTCCAGCCTTAGAGATTCTTCGAAAGCTTTCAACGAACTTGAATACTGCTGATAATGCTCTCCTAGCAGACACGCTTTGAAGAACCAAGCGGATGCTGACTTGGGATTGAGCTTTAGAGCTTGATCGTAAGAATGAAGTGCAGCATCATAAAATCCTAAACGGTGAAATGATTCGGCTTGAATGTTCCATAACAGCCAATCATTGGGGTTGAGCTGAATAGCACGATCGCATTGAATTAAAATATCTTCATCAGTTATACCCTCATAACCTTCTTGCCACAAAATATGGGTAGTAAATGCACGGTTAGCTGCATCTTGAGCAGACAAGTCAGGAGAGGGTTGCATGGAAAACCACCTAATCGATCAGAAACTCTAAACCTAGCAGAAGCATTATCAAGGTTGCTACTCCGCTTCAAAGAGACAGCCAGAGTCAAGTTGCTTCGTTGTTAGCCTCTACTGCCGCTGATTTTTGCCGTTATGCCTTAATCATGGGTATCGATATAGTTGAAGAGCATTGGGTTTTTTAATATTGGAATGGCAATGGGTATCGATATAGTTGAAGAGCAATGGGTTTTTTAATATTGGAATGGCAGAGATATGGATAATTTGTCACATAGCCTGATTTGTCGGCACATATTTAGAGCACAAGATTTGGTAGATGCCTACCCACCGCAACTACATGACGCAAACAAGAAGATTGTTTACAAAATCGCTTGTCCAACGGGATGTACTCATAACGGTCAACTCGTGTTTTCCCGTTGGTCTGCAATGCCACTTCCACAAGTTCTTTTCCCTTCTAAGTATCAGACTAACCTTGATGAGCGAGAGGATTACTTTGGTTATGAGCCGTCCCAGGATAGTACTCAGTTGGAGTGGTATCTTAACTTTGCTCATTACGATCTTTTCTGTGCGTATGGTGGTCCTCTGTTTGCTCAGGACGAGATGCAGGTAGCTGAGCACCCTGCCTTGGGTTCACTACGAGAAGCACTGCTGGATAAAGACATTAAGCCATTAACAGTAGAGAATGGACAACCCACCCCTATCCTCATTCGTGGAGTTGAACGCAGATGCGCAATTGCTACTGACAACAATCCACAACAGGGCCGCCCCTATGGCCTTTATGGCAACAATTTCGCGCGAGCTCCACTGGATGCTATCAAACAAGCAACACAACCTCTTAATCCACCGACAATCACAAACATCATTGCAATGGAGGCTCCTTCAGAAGGTTACGGCTCCTATAAGCTAGAGGAGATTGAATACATTCTCACAACAGCATTCACTGGATTTCTGGCAGCACGTATCGAGTCGCAGTTAGAACTGGGTCAGCAAGCAAGTGTGCTTATTCACACAGGTTTTTGGGGGTGCGGAGCTTATGGCGGCAATCGTATACTCATGGCGCTTCTGCAACTTCTAGCTGCCCGTCTAAGTCAAGTGAATTGCTTAATCTTTCATACTGGTGGTTTTGCGGGTAATGAGGCTCTTGCCGAAGCTCAACGGATCCTGGATCAATTCCTGGTTTCTAATGATTTAGAGGTTAGAGTTCCCCACTTAATAGAAGAAATCTATAGGATGGAATTTCAGTGGGGTGTTAGCGACGGGAACTAAGGGGCAGCCGTATGATTTCTACCGTGTGAAGGCATAACAATCCCGTTGCACACCGACCGTACACAGCCTCTTCATGAATTTCCAGCGGTTACTAACGGCGGGTGGTTGGAACCGTTATACGTCAAGGACGCGCAACCGTTGCATCTAGTAATGTTCGACATTGATGGAACGCTGGTAGATTCCTACGGAGTCGATGGTGATCTATTCGCCCGTGCGATTAGGCTTGAGCTTGGAGTGCCGGTTGATGAAACCTGGCAGTCCTATCAGCAGCGCACGGATAGTGGTGTTCTCGAAGAGGTGCTGGTGCAAAACAATGTATCAGTAGATGAGAGGCCGCAGGCTTTCGAGCGAGTCAAGAGTTGCTTTATTGACCTCATGCAGGATTACATCGCAAAACAGCCAACAGGATTAACACCCATTTCCGGTGCTCCTGAGCTGATCCGCAAGCTTCGCTCGAGTTCCGAAGTCGTGATTGCCTTCGCGACTGGAGGCTGGCGCGAGACTGCCGAAATGAAACTGAGTTCAGTCGGGATCGAATTTGAAGGTTTACCATTTGCTACATCGTCTGACGCAGTAGCACGAACTGAGATTATGCGGTTAGCCGAGCGGCAAGCGGGCGTGTTCGGCAGTTTTACGCGGCGAACATACTTCGGCGATGCGCCATGGGATAAGAAGGCGAGCGCTGACCTTGGCTATGATTTTTTGGCAGTAGGGGGAAGAGTCGAGCACCCACACAACTTTGAAGACCTCTCGGATTTAGAGGCTATTCTCGGTGTGCTCGGCGTATAACAATCATGTTGGAACGGATTGCAGAAAGATGCCGGCTTCATTTCAAAAGTCATAACAACCGCTCAACACGCTCGTTAAGCAGCTTGCTCTAGCCAATTGAGACGAAATCTGAAAGATAAAATTTTTTGGGATGAACTACGTATCGCCTGGCTACTTCGTTGCAGCTTCGTTACCTTCCCCCTAAACAGATTCTTCGAAATTCTCGCTTTTCTTACTAATTAACCTGAGTTCGGGTTAAGGGCGTTTTCGAGTGCCGCGCAACGCGCGGCACTCGAAAACGCTCATTTTGGCGTGCGCTTTGCGCACGCCAAAATGAGCACTGCAGCTTATCCCGAACTGAGGTTAATTAGTAGCGAAATACTGCTGCAACAGGGGTATTGTCTGGTACTTTTTCTGGTTCAACAGCATAGACTGCTCCTCCGTGAAAGATCGTCTGAATTGCTGCTGCATTGAGCAGATCTTCATCACCAGGCTGAGCCTCATTGTGTATCTCAAGTTCCATTGAGCCCGGGTCAAAATGTCCCCATCTTTGTACGCCAACCGGAACAAAAAGCTGTTCTACACGACCATAAAATGCCCCTTGAATGACTTCATTCAAGTCATTTGAGCCTTTGCCAGCCGCAATTGACTCATGATAATAATCGATCGCTTTTTCCTGGTCTGCTTCAAACTGTGGCTCTACGATCGCCCAAGCTTCTGCATGAAGCTCTTCCGCCGTTAGCTGCTTTGTGTTGTGCTGAATCCCTTCTTCCACAATGAAATTGTAAGTATTTGCCTCGTGATAAATCGGCAGCAAATAGCTAACGCCAGCTAAGACAAGGGGCGATCGACGATTGCGGAAAAATTCGTGTAGGCTCTTATCGACTAACAGGAAATACTGCAGCAAATCTTCCTTAACGTTTTCGCGCTCGCCGCCCTGTCCGTGATAGGAGCCACCTGCTTGCAAAGCTGAACGACCTGCACCCGCTCCCTGGCGGCGCTGCTCATCCTTCGCTGTTTCGTCATACTGCAAGGCTTCATCCATGCTCTTCGGCAAGCCTTCAATTTCAATTTCACGGGTGATGCCATAGCGATTGCCTTCCAAAAGGCGCACATCACGCTGACCAAGCGTGAGAACATAAAAGCGATCATCGCCGCTCAACAGCGGAATTAGCGGCTTGAGATGAAAGCGATCGCTTACGACTACCAGTTCAATGAGATCGATCGGCACCTGGTAGAAACGGAAGAACCCTTCTGAAATGAATAAAGCTAAACCTGCGTTCTGCTGCTGCCAAAATTCATTTTCATCCAGTTCACTAGCGGGCTGAAGAAATTGGTTTGGATCAGCCGAGTGCAATTCATATTTTTCTAACTCTGCTTTTGCCTGCTGAAGTAGATTTTTGAAGCGGACAGGGTTTTGCTGAGTTTCTGAACTAAGCTGCACGGTCGGCATGTAAATTGATACACACAACCCTTGCGGCTGTTCAACGAGTTCTTTCAGTTCTTCGATCGAAAGGAAGCTCATATTATTAAGACAGGATTACAAAGATGTGGAAGGGAACCCTCATACTGTAAAAACTTTTCCAAGCCTAGGCCCCTGCCGAATGGTAGAAAAGAAGCTCAATCGTTTAGCAACACGTAACACGTTCTAAACAGATGTAATCGCTGATAAGGAAGCAGTGCAGTTTAGCAAGTTGTGTTGCAGAAACGGGTCAATGATGAGATGGGAAAGTCCGGGCTGACCTCCCCACCTTGCTATATCTACTCTGGATTTATAGTTGCTGAAACTGCTTAACCGTGTGTTGGTGCAGACGATTAAAGGTTGTTGAGTATCTAAAGTTATCTGCTGTCGCCTAACTCTACCGTTATGCTGCTCAGCCTGTTTTAGAGGCAGGGCGATGACTACAGAAAAGGTTTCAAGTTGCAATTTTTAACTTGGGTAACTATTTGCGTAGCAAGCATAGCAATTATAAAGAACATATCTATAACGTGGGTCAAAAGAAACAGCCTAATCGCAGCTCTGTCGGGCTTCGGTATTGCTTTAGGTCACGAGAGCTAATCCTCGTTGGTACCAGAATATGCCACAGTCTGACTCCAACCCAGTTGCTTGGTTGCTTGGTCGTAAGCCTCAATTGCTAGATGAAACTGCTGCTATTGAACCAGAATCTCTGCTTTCCGATACCAAGAGTCAGTAGATGGTTCTAGTTGAATTGCTTAATCAAAAGCCTCAATAGCTTTGTCTAAGCAATTAAGGCGTGCTAACGCACGCATCCATCACCATTTTCCAATCCCTATAGTTACACGATGCATATTGCCTGTGCGTTCTTTGTGACAAATTGGGAAGCCTATTTTGATGCTCTTACAATAGTCGTCACTCCTGATGGTCATTTTGTACTTGAAGGTTGGGATACATACTGGTTCGGAATCTGTTCAAACTTTCCCATTGCAATACTCTGAACAGTTTTTCTGAAATCCTTGATTTTGCGTGCGCGAAGCGCACGCAAAATCAAGGATTTCAGAAAAACTGTCCGAACTAATGCCATTGGGACAGTGGGTAGATACCTATCACAGCACCGTGGAGATATCTAAAGAAGTGAGGTGTAAGAGAATGTTTGCACGAGGAAGCAGAACAAAGCCTCTTCAATGGTGATGTATGGCTTCCCAGGATTGTAATCCTAGGAAAACTCAACAATCTGGTCCGAAACCCCCTGCGATCGCGTTATGTTTAGAACACTCTATATAAGCTAGTTTTTTGTGTGGATACTGGTATCTGCTATTCTTGGTGTCGTCATTTACGTGCTGATACGCTTTACTCAGCAGAGGAGCGGTGTAATAGAGCCAACCTCTTCTAGAAGAATCTTCAGCGGATCTGAGACGCATGCAATTGTTTTAATGGATGACGACATTAATTCTATGGAGAATGTTGTCAATACCCTGGTGAGAGTGATTGGCATTTCTGAAAAGCAATCAATTAATTTTATGGTTAGAGTTCACAAAGAGGGAATTGCTATAGTTTGGGCAGGTGCTAGGAGTGAATCAGAACACTATCTGCAAAATCTAAGAGAATCAGGACTACGATGTTTTTTAATAGAGATTGTGCATCATAACTTTTGATCCAGCATCCTGATTTACCCTCTGCTCCTAGGCACTCTCTTTAACCAATAGGTTCTGAGCAGCTATAGTTTTTTTGTTTAACTGCCCTCCTGTATCATTAGTTCGGACAGTTTTTCTGAAACCTTTGATTTTGCGTGCGCGAAGCGCACGCAAAATCAAAGGTTTCAGAAAAACTGTCCAGAGTATTGTGTATGTGAAAGTGCCAGGAGGGAGCAGTAAAGTGCGAAATCGGCTCATACATCACGGTGGTGATATCCCGAGCGATGAGAAGGATAAATATTCTTGCATTGATGGAATAACTGTAATGTCATTATCCCCGATGCACTGTCTTGTTATTGAGGATGACTTTATATGGGGCATGGTTGAGCATGCTCAGAACTATCTTCATAAAGCAGTCATTTCTTAACTTTTTCCTGAGTGCGATCGCTTGTCTGTAGGGTAGATTGACGAAGGAAGCTCTACAACTCTTTAGCACTTTACGTTGCCTGCCTTAACGCTCGCCAGCTAACCCTTGCGTGCATCGGACGGATTGGTTACCTAGAGCTATCTACCGTCAGTGACGCTCGCCGTTATGCTTCTTAGTCTCTAGTGGAGAGGCAGTCTGAACCTCATCTGTTTGTATTAAGGGTGAAGCCAGCATGAGTGAATTTAGTGAGTCATATCATCTACGTCAAGCTTCTCAAGAAGATGCTGTTCAGTTGTTGCAAAGGGCAGGATTAAAAGGGATTGTTTTCCCTTCAAGTAGCCAGTGGACAAGTTTTGTTCCAGGGGGGCAGGATTGGGAAGCTCTGCCAGCGATCGTTCAAGCAAATTCCGGGATATTGCTGCATTATTCCTATGGCGAGGATCACGGCTGGACGATTGAAGTGTATGAGGATGCAGAGCACCGGATGGTATTTCAACACTGGTGGGATGATTTCTCGGAGGAACTTGGCGATTTTGCCCCATCTTGCCCACCAAATAACCCTGATATAGAGCTTTTAGCTCAATGGATTCCGCAATCTCCTGAGAGTTTTGAAGTTTTGCAAAAATGCCTCATGACGGATGGACAGGATAGGGCTTACGAGTTTGCCCAACTAATAGGACTAGAGTATTTTAAAGGGCTGTCCCCGAACTCCTGGAGCCATAGTCCAGAGAGCGTTCGTAAGCCAGGAGTGATTGAAGTATGAAGATGATAGGATGCGGCATAACCATTCAAATGTAGCGGGCTTACTGAGATGCTTTCCGCTTCGTTCTTAGTCCCCTGTGCCGCTGATTTGAACCATTGGGCAGAACCTAAAGATCTCTTAAGTGGAGCAGTGGAGCACACATCATGCATACCGCCTGGGTCGTTCAGACAAACGTTGAGCCTGAATCAATGTCTCCAACTGCACTCCGACACGCCTGTGGAGAGTGATCAGGATTTTGTGTAAGCGGTCTAAAATCCCCTTAATTCAGGAGACCGCATCATGGCACGAAAGAAAAAAGAGACTAACCGCGTGGATGAGATGCTCGATGAGCTGTTGGCAGACTGTCAGACGCCAGAGGATATTCTGGGCGAATCGGGGTTACTCAAACAACTGAGCAAACGAC
>NZ_JAMPLB010000120.1:0-10446 GCF_039962325.1 Leptolyngbya sp. PL-A3 | reverse complement strand
GCTTCCTTCAGACAACACCTCACGATGTTGCCCTTGCATTTCGCTAACCCTTCACCTCCATCAGGTTGGGTAGAGGACTTTCACCTCCAAGTGATTGGCCATGCCTGGCGCACTGGAGTTTGTGCCACAAGCTGTGGCACAGTTTCTCCCTGCTCTCGGTAAGCCAGATAAAGCGATCGCATCCGGTAGAGATTGCGGCGTGAGAAGCCTTCTAGATCGGGCATCTCACGCTTCAAGTCTTTCTCGATCTGGGTGATGATTGCATCCCCCCAACCAGACGTTTCTTGCCGATCAACAATTTGCTGGCCAATCTCCCAATACAGCGCAATCAGTTCCTGGTTAACAGCCAAGATTGCACGAGCTTGACGCGATTGAATCTTCGCTTTCAGATCGCGTAAAAACTCTGCATAATCGTTGGGTAATATTGTACTCATGCTCAACCTGGTAGCCCTGTTACCACAGGGCATCATACATCAAGGGTAGTGTTTGCTAAGGCTGGATCTATCGTTTGCAGACAGAACGGTCGCCTTAATTGTCTTCAACGAATAGGCTCTCCATTTCTGCCAGTAGTTTCTCCAGCTTCTTCTGTTTCTTTGGGTCGTCCCAGACTTTTGAGCGCTTTGATAAACGGTAAGCTGTGTCGAAACGATTTTTGAGGGGATAAGAGCTTTTTGTTGCCTCGGCTGTTGTTGCCTTTAACTCCGATACCTTTTCCTTAATTTGAGAGAGAGATAAGTCCTGAGAGATGGCCTCTTTCAACAAATCTTCCTGCTGCTCTATGTCTTTAACCCGTGCGATCGCCCTCGCTTTGGTGTACTCGATCTTGCCCTCTCTCAGGGCATCGAGAATTGGATCGGGCAGATTCATGAGAGGTAAGCGGTGACTGGCAAATGATTTCCAGTCCATTCCGCCTACGGTATCAAAGACGGTTTTAATCGTTTCTAATTGCTCGGCATCTTTTCCGACAACGTTGTCAGAAGATTTCGCCAAGCGGTGGAGTAACTGGGAAACTGCCGCTTGGCCGATCTCAAGTTGCATCGAGAGCAATGTGATGATGCCTTCAGTTTCTTCTAAAGGGTTAAGGTCTTCCCGTTGCAGGTTCTCAACGATCGCAATTTGCAAGGCTTCCTGGTCGCTCATCTGGCGGATGACGACAGGGACATCTTTGAGCCCAACCTCTTTGGCAGCCCGGTAGCGCCGCTCTCCTGCAATTAACTCGTAGCCATCGTCTAGCGGGCGAACCAGCAGTGGTTCTAAGATGCCGTGTTGTTGAACTGATGCTGCGAGTTGCTGCATCTTAGCAGGGTCAAAGTAGCGGCGAGGTTGCTGCTTGGGTAGAACAATTTTTGCCACCTCAACCGTGAGGGAAGTATTCCCTTCTCCTGGATCGCTATCCTGCTTCGATGGGGTTGGCTCTGTGGGGCTAAAGATTCCCAGATTCGGTCGAGACTTAAAGGGATCCGCCCCCAGTCCGCTTTTCTTTCGTGTTACCACCGCTTCAATACCTCATTCATCAGCTCACGATATGCTTTGGACCCTGTACCATTGGCATCATGCTCGAAAATTGAAATGCCAAAACTGGGGGCCTCAGAAATCTTGACCGTATCAGGGATGATCGTCTTAAACATCTCTGCTCCGAAGTGACCTTGCAAGGATTGCAGCACATCTCGGCTGATATTCTTGCGCCCGTCATAGCGGGTTGCTAACACTCCAAGAATCTGGATGTTGTGGTCTAAAAAATCTCTGACCAGGCCAAGGGCATATTCGACACCTCGCACACCCAAGAGCCCCACATAGCTCATATCCACGGGGACAATCACTTTGTCACAGGCTTTAAGGGCATTAATGGAGAACACCCCAATATTGGGAGGGCAATCTACGATGATGTAGTCATACTTCTCCTCAACAAACGCCAGCGATCGCCTCAACAGGTTTTCTCTTCCTGGCAAGCTGGATATGGCTATCTCATCAACGGCCAGAAGAATATTTGAGGGCAGAATATCTACTCCGCTCTCGGTTGAGACGATCGCACTCTGAAGAAGTGACTTTGCTTCATTGGGGGAACTCTGCAATACGTCTTTAATCTGAGTTTCCAGGGTCCAGACTTCTAGGCCCAATGAAGCTCCTGATGTGCCTTGAGGGTCAATATCCACCAGGAGAACTTTTTTATTCTTGAACTTGGCTAACCCTGCTGAGAGATTTGTGGCAGTCGCAGACTTTCCTACCCCGCCCTTCATATTGAAGATCGCAATCTTTTTTGCCACCGCCTTTCACCCATAGCTGAGAAGAATCATACTGTACACCTGTTCGTCTGGAATATTTTTCTTGCAGTTTTGATGATTTTTTTAGCTTCCGACAACGTTGTTGGAAAATTTGTTGCTCAGATCATTTATATCGATGGCTCATAGTCCGATTGCTCTACAAGGGGTTTAGGCTTCATAAGTAGTGCTGTCGTAATGGGTCAGTTGCTACATAATGCCCTTCCTTAATCCTCGGCACTCTTGAGTTCGTGAATAGTGAGTTGATAGGAGGGGGCGATCGCCAGCCTAACGGGGAAGCTACTTTATAGCAGAGCCATAAGGCATTGATGGATTAAAGCCCGCTCTTCATGGGAAGGCGTAGTATTGGAAAGTGCGGATCCAAAGACGTGAAGCCGTAACAAAACCCCAGCCTTAATCAAGGCTGGGGCTGTTTCATTGGCTCTCTTGTGGTACCACAGGGTTTAGTCCATTACGCCATGGAAGCGAATATGGAGTGTGGCAACGCGAGCAGGGATTTCCGGAAACAGATCATCGGGGTCTTCTTCTACCGGAACAGGGTTATGAATCACCTGATCGACGGCCCATAAAAAGCGATCCAGTTGCAGCAACTCTCCAATTACGGGAACTCGTGCCAGACCAAAATTTACGGATTCAGGAGAGTGGCTATTAATCTGCTCCTGCAAAGATGCGTAAGCTATTTTCTCCTCTGCACCGGGTAGGCGGAGGAAGTTTACATGGACAAGACCCTGCGGGTCAAAAACGGGTTGCGGCATGGTTAGCTCCTATTTAATACAGAACGGGTTGTCAGACAAAACGGTCAAAAGGACTAGATAATGGCGACTCAACCTGGAAATCAGCGGCCTGAGTCAGCCTGAAATGAAACAGCTGGCGATCCAGCCTTGTTGGGGTGAATTTGGGGATGGAGCGAGTGTGGGTGCGATCGCCTCATACCACCCCACCCCATCGCCATAGACAACACGACCCGACAAGTAGACCCAATCGCCGTAGGGCACCACTCCCAGAAGCCCGGAATCATCGAGATTGGGGAAAGCGCGGAAATTAGCACTGCTGATTTGGCCATTGCAGGTTGTAATCTGATGGGCTTGAGAGAAGAGAGCATGGGGTACACCGGGTAGAGCAGGAGGGGAACGAGACGATGGGGTTGGCTCGGGTGGGGGCGGTGGGGTTGGCGTGGGAGGAGTAGGAGACGCGGGAATAAGACTCAAAGACTGGGTGGACATGGACGCAGGGGACGGACGCTTAAAGGACGCGGCCATGCCAATAAGGACGACGGCGGCCACACCACCGATTAATAAACGTTTGGGGCTACTCATGGCTAATCTGTTGGCATTGAAATAGGGCATGTTGGGTAGCGAGACGCGAGACGGACAGACGGCGCGATCGCGACAAATGGGTTTTTTCTGCGGTGTTTTAGGCGAGGGTTATGAGGGGTTATGTCGAGCGTGTCCAGGTAGAACGTCGAGGTCGTCCACCTCTAAAGCGCTATCCGTCTCGTCCGTCTCGCTACCGCGTCCAGGGCTAGACGGTACCCGTCCACAGTGGCTACACACGTATCTGGGTTGGCCTGTGGTGCGATACGTCCCTTTGCGGCGAGACCTATCAGAGCCGCAGTACTCACAGCTAAAAGCGATCGCTTTGCCATCTGAGAACAGACCCAGGGCCATCTGGTTTTCTCGGGGGGCCGTGATCATGGAATGGCTGGGGTAACTGACCCCTTCAAGCCGTCCCAGATAGCTGCTATAGGGAGGGATTTGGATAAAGAATAGAGATTGACGCTTAGAAGGAAGTTGCGGGTATCGAGGCTGAAATCTAGCAGACGCTGGGATAAGCCCCACAGTCCCAGATGATCGCAGTGTTTGTCGAACTCGCTCTCTGTAAGACGAGTGCTATCGGGATTGCGATCGACTTTGAAGCGTAGCTGGAAGCCTCCAGGGATTTTTACGCTTTCAATGGCATCGAGAATGATACCGCTGGTGGCAAAGTGTTCGATGATGCGATTTCCGGCTTTGTCGATGTTGGTTTCCCCTCGAAACCTGCGGGGAGCCTGTAAGTGCTCGATGAGGTGCTCGGCTTCAACAATGCGTTGCTGGAGGCTTGCGAGTTCGGATTTAAAGCTCTCCTCGATAAAGCAAAAGCCTTCTTCGACGGTGCTGGATTTTTCGACCCACTGGCTGGCATCGGAGACGTACTCGTTGCGGAGGTTTTCAAACTCGCTGTAAATGGCGCGTTTTTCAGCGTCGTGGGTGGAGCCGATCTCCAGATCGCGGACGTTGGCCCAGAGTTTGCAGTAGTTGCTGGTGAGTTCTTCTAGTAGCTTCAAGAAAAAGGCGTAGGCTTCATCGTGAGAACTACAGTCTTCACTCATGCCCCCAATTCGCTTTCGTAAGTCTGCATCGTAGGCATTGAGGGAGGCGCGGTAATGGTGCCATTGGCGCTTCTCGCTTTCACTCAGATGAGCGGGTTTTCCGGCATATTCGAGATCAGGAACGGGGCGGGCGGGATCAAAGCGATCGCAAATAGCAAGCAGCCCCCGGTACAGGGGATTCCAGATGTCGAGGATTTGCCCTTCAATCGCATCCAGATGGACGGCCAGATCATAGCGATTTTGTGCGAGCCGTGATTGCGCTTCTTGCAAGGCATCCTGGGTCTGTTGTAATTGAGCCGATAGGGTTTGCTCCAGCGATCGCTTCTCCTGCTGCAAACGATTTAGTTCTGCATTGAGGGCCTCGATTTGCTGCTGACGGTGGGCTAGATCAGAGTGGGTTTGGGCCAGTTTTGAGGAAAGATGCGATTGAGTCTCGCGTAGTTTTTGCCCCAGAGCGGAATGATTGATTAGAAGTGTTTGGTGCTCTACAGTCAGAAGGTGGATTTGCTCCTGGGCTTGATGGGTTAGGGTTGAGAGCGTTTGTTGCCATTGCTCGTCATGGTTAATCAGGAGCGTTGCTGATGTCTGGGCGACCTGTTTACGGCTGGGAGCCAGGGCATAAAGGGAAAGACCCGCAGATCCCACCCCTGTGATTGCCACCCCTGCGTTACCAAAGAGGAGGCCCGCAACCAGACCCAGGGCAGCAGTACAGCCACTGGTCAGGTAGATCAGTTGGTTTAGGAATTCAAAGCGGGGGGCGATCGCCTGGGTGCATTCATCTTCGCGGGTTTGATTCTCCATGGGTGCCTCCTTTGCAAGGGGTGGGCAGAGAGCGGGGTGGAAACCCCGCAGGGTACTAAATGGGTAGCTCTAGAGCCTGGGCTTTTTGTAAGGCTTGCTGGGCCTGAGCTTTGAGTCCCTGGATTTCGTTTTTGATTTTGGCGACTTCTACATCGGTGCGTTCTTGCAGGAGTCCTGTTTTGGTGGCTTCTCCGGTGAGTTTGATGTTGGCTTGTTGGTTCAGTTGAACCGCACGGCTGAACTTGAGTTTTTCGGTTTCGAGATCGATGACAGCCGTTGCCGCCGTGACCTGCTTGCGCTGGGTCGAAAGGTTCTCCCGGAGGGCGGAGAAGCCTTCTCCTAGGGCGCGTTGATAACTGGTATGGGTTTTAAAGACCGATGAGATGAAGCTATAGCCCCGTTCTGCAACTTCTTGAGCCGCGATCAGTTCGTTGTAGGCTTCAATGCGGCGATCGGCTTCATCACGGGCCAAACGTGGAGCGGATGAACTTCCTGGGTCATAAATATCGCCAGGGAGCAGGCTACCGGGATCATGAACGGGGACGTTGTAGGACAAGTCAATAGTGTCGCTAAAGTCGCCGATTTGAATGGGCGATGTCGTAGACAAACCGCTCAAGGAGGTATTTGAGAATGGTTTGGAGGCCGAGGGGCGTTTTTTACCTGTCAGTGGGTTTTTCTCAGGCATGGTTATTTAGTGTAAGTTTGGTGTAACAGACAAAAGGTTTACGGCCTGCGGGTTGTGGACTGCACCTGGGATTGGGAAACGGGATTTGGGTTTGGCTGTTTGAGGAGTTCAGTGATGTAATAAGACCCCAGCCCTACCAGCGAGCAGATCAGGGCATAGAGGATGCCGATGGCAATGCTGTCCTGGGTAGAGAGCCACCCATCGAACTGCTGCCAGATGGTGATATTGGCCTTGGCCTGGGTTTGAGCCTGGGTCTTCGAGATCTGCTCTCCCAGTACCTCCTGAGCCTTGAAGATGAGGGCGGCTGTTTCATGGGGGGTGAGGCTTGAAGCAGATGTACCGGGAGACGGTGTCGGTCGTTCTAGCGGAGTGCGTTCTATGACAGGCCAAAGGTCAGGGGAGGGATAGGGGGCTAATCCCTCCCCTCCAAACTCAGGGAGCCGCTGCATTGGCACCGCTGCTATGGGTGTGGGTTCGCATGGCTCGGTGTAGAGTACAGCCGCCTGCACCTGAACCAGGGCCCCGCCGGGTTGGGTGTGTTGCTGAACCGATTGCCAGAAGGTTTGTGCCTGGGGCGTTGCGACGAGTTGGGCGAGCCGTTCCAGGCCAGTCAGGGAGTAGAACACACGGTCAATGTGATCAACTCCTCGAATTTTGTGCCAGTGTTGCCCCTCGGTTAAGTGTGGACGGTGATTTGCTGAGTTGGTATTCATTGGGTAAACCCAGAGCAGACGCGGCGTGGCGGTGGGGATACAGGTATCCGTAAGCCGGATCCAGAATGAGGTATTGCAGTGCAGAGGAAAGCATAGTCTGGGGTTCCATCTAAAGATTGGGATTGCAGCGCTCTAACGTCGCGGTTGCTTGGGCTAAAAGCAACGCTTCCTGGCGGCAGACAAGTCTGGCTAACTGGGTTTCCTGGGCCGCGATTCGGGCGGCGATCGCCGCCACTTTTGCCGACCAGGAACGACCGTGGGCTGTATCAAGGGCCAGGTGAAGGAGAAGATGGCTGTAGCTCAGGGCTTCGGAGGGGGTCAAAAGAGTTGTCATGGCGTTGGTTTTGAGTTGTGTTGCTGGGAGCGATCGCCCACACGAGAATTGAGAAGGCTAGTAGCGTTATGCTGAGGGCGATCGCCCAGGTGCCGCTGGAGGCTTTCCCGGCGTTGGCTCCGGTGTGGAAAGGTCGCCTCGCTGGAGTCGGTATTGCACCTCGTGTAAGGTTGTTTCAAATTCCTCTTCTAGTTCAATCGCTAAACTTGCTGCTTCCAGGCGAGTTTGTTTGATTAATCGCTGTCGTCTTAGTTGGTTAGCCCGGTTCCATTGCTCAGAAGCATGGTTCAAGCGGCTCAAGCCTTGGTGCATTTGCCCCAAAAGTTGCAATTCCTGGGTCTGAAGGTTGTTGAGTTCGGCTTCTTCTTCCTCTGGGGCCGCCAGGTAGTTGCGACCTTGGGGAAGCAGAGGGCGGGTAGGAGATTGGCGATCGCCCCCAGTACCTGGCTCACTTTCTGGCGGCAGTACATCGGGATCAATGGTTTGAGGTGCGGTTGCTGGTGGTTTCGCGGCAGCGATACGGTCGGCAAATCGCTCGGCCATGCGTTCTCCCCACTTTCGGGCAATTAAGCCAGAGGCACGATAATCACCCATTAATTCAATGCAAAGAGGGGTATAGCGATCGTCGGGTAGCCGCAATTCTGCTTCAGAGAACCAGGGGCAGACTTCTAAAATCCGAGTAAACCATTTCTGCACGGTGCGCGATTTCACGCCGTAGTGGGCGCAAATGGCCCGACAGTACTGAGGCTCTGTAGGCTTCCAGATCTCAATGGCTAAGAGATCGTCTACATCAGTCAATGCAGACTCAGGCTGTTCGCACCCCAGAGATTCTTGTTCGCACCCGTCCTCAAATTCATTCGCTGCGTCGTTCGCGGGTGGTTCGTACGAAGGGTCGTAGGACTGTTCGGGGGTGAGGGTGTTTTCCGGTTCTGAAGCAGTAAAGGTAGCTGGAACCCCAACAAAATCAAGGATTTTGCTCATCGTTCGTATTCTCCTTAGAAAAATCCGTAGCGGTTCGCTAATAGGTCAAATGGTTCGATGCGACTTACTTTACATTCGCTACGAACTACACTAGCATATTGGATATAAATTGGATAGTAATTGGATAGTAATTTTCTAATTGCAACCCATTTGGCAATCTTTCTATCGTTCGCCCGTAAACTTAAGGAGGTCATTATGTAATACAGGCGTGAGTAAGGATCGGGGAAAGCGAATATTCCTATCCCTCCCTCCCGGAATTCTGGAGGCATTGGAGCGATGGGCCGAGTCAGAAGGCAATCGCCCCACGAGTCTTGCTAACTGGATTGTTGAGACAGCAATACGAGAAGCGATGGAAGCTGGCAAAATTCCTCCGCCTCAGGAGGATAAGCACCCTCACGCTTCTACTGATCTCCAAAATTTCCTTACTCAATTAGCTGCTGGTGAATCGCCAGACAAAGAGCAGATAACAGCATTGGCTCAGAGCTTAGGGGTAGACCAAAAAATCTTGCTAGAACTGCGCGATCGCCTTCAACAGGGAAACAACTCTGGGGACGCATAAAAATAAACCGCAGAAGCAATACAGCCCTAGCCTGTCGTCCTAAGCCAGGTTGCAAAATGCAGAGAGAAATTTAAACGGAAAAAGCGATCGCCAGCCGTGGAAAGTTGGGCGATCGCCTTCTCTACAAGTCTTTGAGGACTTTACACCATGATACCAAGAGATTCTTGGCGCAACCACTCGCTTGCGCCCGATCAGCTTTTTAGTGCAGGTTTTCGGGATGGCATGAACCGTCTCGCCCCGCATCCACAATTCCAAAATAATACCTACTACTTGAAAGGCTATGCCGAGGGCTGCCGCCCAACGAGCAGGAGTCCAGAGATGATCGTCTTTTCTCAAACTTCGAGGTTAGATACGGCTCTGCAATCGATTCGCGCTTGAGAGCAAGACCAGACCCGTTTAGGTTTCGGGAGTGTTGCCCTGGGCTACCGCTCCAATTATTGGCTTGTGCTGGTTTCCAAAGATTTGCATGATGCCGCTTTACCCTTCTAGTTGATCTTGCATTGAGGGGCGATCGCCCTCTCATGCAATGCCCTCGTTTTAATGCGGGGTTCGGAACCACCAACCGGAGGGGCGTTGCAGGCAACGTCCCTTCCGCAAGAATTTCAACAAACTCAAGAGAACCCACCCTGTCGTGGGCCGATGTCCCATGCAAACTTTTCACGCTTCGTTGCAGCAGGCTTCCTCTAATGGAGCCAATGCACCGCTCGTTCTGGGAAAATCGCTGGTCTTAGATCTGGGCAATTTCCCAGAACTCAATTGGTTACCCGACTACTTGGCTGCGCTGCATTCTCTTCAGGTGGAGCGCGATCGCATTACCGCTGACATTAGCGCGATCGAGCAGGAAGGCGACATTTACCGCAACCAGTGGATTGAACCCTACACCAAAACCAAAAACGGTAAGCCATACACCTATTACCAGGTGCGCTGGCTCACAGGTGAATACAAAAAATCGGGGCAGCCAAAAGTGAAGACCCAACATCTTTCCCACAAAGCCGTAGGAGAAGCCAGAGCCGCGATCGCGCGAGGGCATCAGGTCATGGCTTTAGAACGAGAGCGCCAGCACGTTGATGAGCAAATTGCTCGACTCAGGCAATTCGTTCAGGGAATAGGGCGGCGGATGAAACACGCCCGTTCCCTTCGCCCGTAACCGAAAACCGTTTTAAAGGATAGTCATCATGGTCGGTACTCGTACATTAGAAGCAAACTCCATTCCCATTCCGCCCCACCTGGCCGGACTTCTCAAACAAGCCCTGGGGAGAGGGGGAACAGGCTTCGATGAAGCCGCTTTTTTGCAACAGCTCCACTACTGGTCATCCAATACCCAGGTGGCAGGCTGGCTCGTTGACGGGGTGAAGTGGATCTACAACTCCCTTCACTCCTGGCTGAGCCAACTCCCCTGGATGAGTGAATACGGATTGCGAAAGGCGATCGCCAATCTCAAAAAACTGGGACTGCTGCAAACCGCACAGCATGGCCTCAGCCAGTACAACCGCGTTATGTTCTATCGCATTGACTATGAAAGGCTCAACGGCTTTCTTGGTGCCGTGTGTGAACAGAACGCATCTCGATGTGAGGAAAGCGATCGCGTCGATGTGCGATCTGATCACATCTCCTATAGAACCCATTTGACATCTTTACAATCTCAAATTAAGGTACTGAAATCCCTTGAACCAAGGTACCATGCCATATTCCAGCAGCCTCACTGATGAAGAATGGAACATCCTCG